>JBELMP010000011.1:0-29603 GCA_042095695.1 Maricaulis sp.
CATCGCGCTGATACAAATGCGATCGGGTATCGATCCGGTCCGCAATATCAGCGACGCGGATCGGATGATCCGCCAGGCTGCAGGTGCCGGTGCGCGTCTGATCGCCACGCCGGAGACAACGCATCTGGTGCAAAAGGATGCTGATCTTGCGCGGCAATGCATCCAGCCGGAAGCGAGCGAGCCCGCGATCCAGCATTTCTCGGATCTTGCCCGCGAGCTGGAAATTGATCTTCTGATCGGATCCCTTGCCCTGCAGCTGGAGACGGGCAAGGCGGCCAACCGCTCCTTCCTTTTCGGTCCCGATGGCGCGATCAAGGCGCGCTATGACAAGGCACACATGTTTGATGTCGGGCTCGGGCAGGGTGAGACTTATCGCGAGAGCGCCAATTACGAGGCTGGCAGCGCGCTGGTCCTGGCCCCCGTGCGCGGGGCGCAGCTCGGACTGTCGATCTGTTATGACGTGCGCTTCGCATATCTCTACCGGGCTCTGGCCCAGGCCGGGGCACAGATCATCAGCGTGCCTGCAGCCTTCACCAGGCCGACCGGCCGCGCGCACTGGGAAGTCCTGCTACGCGCGCGGGCCATTGAAACCGGCAGCTATGTGATTGCGCCAGCACAGGGTGGGCTGCACGAGGATGGCCGCAAGACCTGGGGGCATTCGCTCGTGATCGGCCCCTGGGGCGAGATCGTCGCTGAGCTGCCCCATGATGAGCCGGGGGTTTTGCATGCAGAGCTGGATATGCGAAAAGTGGGGGAGGCGCGGCGACGTATACCTGCGCTGGAGCATGATCGGACCCTGAACGGGCCGTGGCCAAACGCTTAAATCGATGATCAAGTACGCTCTTTTGTGCGACCAGGACCATGAATTCGAAGCCTGGTTTTCAAATTCAGATGCTTATGACGAGCAGGTCCAGCGCGGGCTGGTCGAGTGTCCGCATTGCGGTTCCATCGACGTGCGCAAGGCGCTTATGGCACCGGCCGTGCGCACCGCCCGCAAGCGCGAGGCAACGCCCGAGCATCAGCTCAAAGCCATGGCGTCGAAAGTACGCGCGCACATCCGGGATAATTATGACTATGTCGGTGACGCGTTCGCGTCCGAGGCGCGTGCCATGCATGATGGCGACAAGCCTGAACGCTTGATCTATGGCGAGGCCTCGCCGTCCGAGAGCCAGGCGCTGCAGGAGGATGGCGTCCCGGTTGCACCGCTGCCGGACGCCCTTGCACCGACCCCGCCGAAAAAGGCGAACTAGGCCAAGTGTAACCGGGCGGACACGCCAGTTAGCCGGCCTTGCGAGCAACCAGCATATAGTTGACGGCCGTATCACCCGACATTGAAAACTGATCTGTCAGGGGATTGTAGCTGACACCGATCGGGGCATCGCATGTCATGCTGCCCTGCTCCAGAGCGGCGCGGATTTCGGTCGGCTTAACCAGCTTGGCGAAGCGGTGCGTTCCGCGCGGCAGCCAGCCCATCACCCACTCCGCGCCGACAATAGCAAAGGCGAATGCCTTGGGCGTCCGGTTGATGGTCGCGCAGATCATAAGGCCGCCCGGCTTCACCAAGTGTGCGCAATCGACCAGGAAAGCATGTGGATCGGCGACATGTTCCATCACTTCCAGATTGAGAACCACATCGAAGTGCGGCTCGCCGGTCTCCAACAATTGTTCCGCAACCCCGTGGCGATAATCGATTTCCAGGCCTTGCTCCCGGGCATGCACGCTCGCGGTCTTGATGTTGGCCTCCGCCGCATCGACCGACACCATGCTGGCGCCCAGCCGGGCCATGGGTTCGGATACGAGGCCGCCGCCACAACCAATGTCGAGCATGCGCAGTCCCTTGAAGGGCGTCTCGCCATCTCGATTAAAGTGGGCACAAACTGTCTCGCGAATGAAGCTGAGCCGGGTCGGGTTGAACTTGTGCAGGGGTTTGAACTTGGAATCCGGATCCCACCACTCAGCCGCGATGCGGGAGAATTTCTCGATCTCTTCCGGGTCAATGGACGGGCGCGACAGGGTTTCCGGCGCTTCAATCGTCGACATTGTCTCTCCTTGCGACTTCTCCTCCCGCGCGAGTTCGGGAGCGATTGCGTTCAGGCGTTGCCTACACCGGACTGTCCGATTAGGACAGGCGGCGAATTGGCGCTGCCATACGCGTCATAATATGGCCTCACCAGGATTACTTATCGAGGTCTGTGGGCTGGAAAGCGCAGTTTCGCTGGCAGGGGCGAAAGAGGGACCGCGGATTGAGACGCATCGTCGCCAAATTTGGAGGGACGTCGGTTGGATCGCCGGAACGCATCCGGCATGTCGCCGATTTGATGCATGCTGTTGTCGAGGCGGGTGATCAACCGATTGTCGTGGTGTCGGCTATGGCGGGCGAGACTGATCGATTGCTTGGCCTGGCTCAGGCTTTCGAAACGGGACTGGGGGACCGGGAAGTCGATGTCATGTTGGCTGCGGGCGAGCAGGTCAGCGCCGCTCTCACCGCGGTGGCGTTGCGCGAGCGCGGGCTCAAGGCCCAATCCATCATGGGATGGCAGGCGCCGGTGATCACCACCGGTCCACACGGTGCGGCAGCGATTGATGGGATGGACACCGGCATTTTCGAGACCCTGCTCGAGCGGGGTATAATCCCTGTCCTGGCCGGCTATCAGGGCATCAATCCGGACGCAGACCTTCAAACCCTGGGGCGCGGCGGAACGGATCTGTCGGCGGCGGCACTCGCGGCCGCGCTTGATGCGCGCTGCGACATCTACACCGATGTGGACGGGGTTTATACGACTGATCCAAGACTGGTACCGGAAGCCCGGCGCCTCGATTCGATCAGCCATGACGAGATGCTCGAACTTGCGGCACAGGGCGCGAAAGTGCTGCAACCGCGATCAGTCGAATTCGCCAAGGCGCATAAAGTTCCGATGCGCGTTCTCTCCAGTTTTGCCGATGCTGGTAAACCGCAAGGAACAGATATTGTCGCGGATACGCGTATTGCCGAGCGTCGGCTGGTCAGCGGTATTGCCTATGTCAGGGATCAGGCGCGGCTGGCCTTGCACGGCAAGTCGGAGATAGGACCCTTGGCAGGTCACTGTTTCCAGGCGCTTGCCGCCGCAGGCATTGGTGTAGATATGATCGTACAGACGCAGGCCCTGAGCGCCGGTGGAGGGAATCTGGAATTCTCTGTCGCGCACAAGGATCTGGATGCAGCGCGGCGGGCGATGGAAAACGTGGTGGGCGAGACGCAGATCACGACTGAAACGGGCCTGGCCAAAGTATCCATAATTGGTGCCGGGCTGCGCCAGCGCGCCGATATTGCGAGATCGCTCTTCGGAGTGCTCGGCGAGGGTGGAATTGAGGTGAAGGTCTTGTCGACATCGGAAATCAAGATTTCTGCGCTTATCGAGAATGCCGCAATCGAGCGCGCCGTTCGCGCCTTGCACGCGACTTATGGATTGGATCAAATCTGACCATGCTCGAATCGACGACGTCATCCGCCCGCGGTCCGCGGCAGCTTCTCAAACGCCTGCGCGAGCTCATGGCGCTGCAGGAGAATGCGCAGGAAAGGCTGGATCACCTTACGGATCTTATTGCCGAAGAGGCCGGCTGGGAGGTCAGCTCAATCTATCTGGCGCGCAAATCCTCGGCACTGGAATTGTGCGCGACGCACGGCCTCAAGCCCGAGGCAGTGCACCAGGTCAGCCTGCAGCCCGGTGAAGGTCTGGTTGGCCTCGTCGCCTTGAGCGCGCGGCCGCTCACCACCTCCAATGCGCGTGCGCATCCGGCATTCTCCTACAAGGAAGAGACTGGCGAGGAGCCGTTCAACACATTCGTCGGGGTTCCGATTCTTCGCGGTGGGCGCCTGGTCGGTGTCCTGACCGCCCAGACCTCCGAGGAGCGTGAGGTCAATGAAGATGAAGTCGAGACTCTGCAGACCGTCGCCATGGTGTTGGCAGAAATCGTCGCCTCCGGCGAGATCGTTGAAGCCGAGGAAATGGCCGGGCTGGATGTTCGCCAGACCAAGGCGGAGCGCTTCCAGGGCGCCGCGCTCTCGACCGGTCTGGCCCAGGGCGTGGCGGTCTTGTTTGAACCGCATGTCGGCTCCGACAAGCTGATCGCCGAGGATAGTCACTCCGAAGAAGAGCGGCTGGATGCAGCGATCAATGCGCTTCGCGCGTCGGTTGACGAGATGCTTGAAGGCGGCCGCATACCCTTTGGCGGGCCGACGCGCGACGTTTTGCAGGCTTATCGCATGTTCGCCCATGACCGCGGCTGGCTGGAACGTTTGCGCGAGGCGGTCCGGCTTGGACTGACCGCCGAGGCGGCCGTCGAACGCGTTCGCAATGAGAACCGGGCCCGTCTGATGAAGGCCCAGGACCCGACTTTCCGAGAGCGGCTGCATGACCTCGAGGATCTGGCCAATCGACTGCTGCGACATCTCGATGGGGCCGAAGCCTCGTTGAATGCGGGCTTGCCGGATGATGCGATCATCATCGCCCGAAACATTGGTCCGGCCGAATTGCTGGAATTTGATCGCAGCAAGCTCAAAGGGCTGGCGCTCGAAGAGGGATCTGCAACCTCCCATGCGGCAATCGTGGCCAAGGCGCTTGGCATACCCCTGGTCGGTGGAATGGAAGGCGCGCTCGACCGCGCCGAGGACGGCGATACCGTCATCGTCGACGGCGAATTCGGCCTGTTGCACATCCGTCCCGACGACACGGTCGTGGCTACTTATGCAGAACGTATGCGCGCCCGCAGCGTCCGCGTGAAATCCTATGAAGAATTGCGCGGACCAGCCGTCTCCCGGGACGGTCGTCGGGTCTATGTCCAGATGAATGCCGGTCTTTTGATCGAAATGACCCGCTTGGAAGAAACCGGTGCGGATGGTGTCGGCCTGTTCCGGACGGAGTTCCAGTTCATGGTCGCCGATACACTGCCGAGGCTGGATGCGCAGGCCGCCGTTTACGGCTCCGTTCTCGAAGCGGCCGGCGACAAGCCGGTCGTGTTTCGTACGCTGGACCTGGGTGGTGACAAGGTCGCCCCATTTGCGCCCTCAACCGTTGAGCCCAATCCGGCCTTGGGCTGGCGGGCCATTCGCATGGGTCTCGACCGCCCCGGACTGCTGCGTTATCAGTTGCGGGCATTGATCCGTGCTGCGGCAGACCGCGATCTCCGCGTGATGTTCCCGATGATCGCAGCCCCGTGGGAGATGCTGGCGGCCCGGGACATGCTGGAAAAGGAATTATCCCAGGCCGAGCACCGCAATCACCCGCTGCCGCGCAGTGTCAAAGTCGGAATCATGCTGGAAACGCCGGGTATCGCCTGGGCCATTGATACCGTCCTTCCGCATGTCGACTTCGTGTCCGTCGGGGCCAATGACCTGATGCAGTATTTCTTTGCCGCCGACCGCCAGAATGCACGGGTTTCGGACCGCTATGATGTGTTGAGCCCCCCGGCGCTGGGGCTGTTCTCGCAAATCCAGTCGGCTTGTGCCCGTCATGACGTGCCTGTTTCGATTTGTGGTGAGACAGCATCGCGCCCGCTCGAGGCGGCGGTCTTTATCGCGCTTGGATTTGAGAACCTCTCGATGGCCGCGGCGAATGTTGGCCCAATCAAGAAAATGATTAACGGGCTGGACGCCGCAAAACTTGGCACTTGGCTTGCTAGACACAAAGACAGTCCGGTTAACAGCCTGCGTCCGCTGCTGATTGCGGCGGGTGCTGAAGCCGGATTGCCCAACGAGGCTGTTGAAAACGAGGTTAATATTTGATCTTATAAGGGCATACGGTGTGGGAAAATGCTTTTTCCGTGTAGCCTTGGGTGAGATCGCTCATAACTAGAAACGAGCGATGGGTGGTAATGTCAGGTCAAGCAACAAGCACAGGCTTCGTGCCTGTAGATGCAGTATTTTCTGGCGAGAGTGCCGAGTATGTGAGCTTGAGCGCAGGCGAACGACTGCGCGATGCGCGTGAAAAAGCGGGCTTCAGTCTTGATGAAGCGGCGTCGCGCACCCGGATCCGACGTGATTATCTCGAAGCGATTGAGGACATGGACCCGCGCGGCCTTCCGGCTCGCGCCTATGCGATCGGTTATCTGCGGACCTATGCGAGTTTCCTGAGCCTCGACAGCCTTGCCATTGTGGAACAGTTCAAGCGCGAGGTGGATACCGAAACGGGACGGGCCCAGCCAACGGCTGCCGCACTGACCCGTAAGGAAATCAAACTTCCGCGTGGTGTGTTCGGATCCGCCATTGTTCTGGCGAGCGTCGCGGCCGTCGCCTTCTGGTATGCTGACCAGGCGGGGCGCGCACCGGAGTTGAGCAATCTTCCCTCTCCGCCCGATGCGGCACCGGAATGGGCTCGTGCAGACTTTGAATCCATGCGTCAGCCAATCTCCATCGAGGATATCTGGGGTGGACTTCCGCTCGGTGGTGAAACCAATTCTTCCACCGTCGTGATGCGTGCGATGGCACCAACCTGGCTCGAGGTGCGTGATGCTTCAGGACGCGTCCTGTTTGCGCGGGATCTGGACGCCGGCGAAGTCTATTCAGCCCAGGAAAACGGTTTGACCGTGACCGCACGGGATGCCGGCGCGATCGCCCTGGAAGTCGATGGTGAGGATCGCGGAGTCCTGGGCGAGCCAGGAATTACCGTTGAGAATGTTCCTGTGACGCTCGTCGCAGAAGCCGAAATCGAACAGCAATAATTCCACCCAAGCGCTCGATTGCGGGCGCATGAATCGCTATATCCTTCGCGTAAGCGATGGAGTCTCATCATGTCTGCTACCAATACCGATCCCCGGTCCGTACGTCCCTGGCGGATGATCGAGCGACGCAAGAGCCGCAAGATCATGGTGGGCAATGTCGCTGTCGGTGGTGATGCACCGATTTCAGTGCAGACAATGACAAACACGCCCACCTCTGATGCGGCGGCTACAATTGACCAGATCAGGCGCTGCGAGGAGGCAGGTGTCGATATCGTTCGCGTGTCGTGCCCGGACGAAGATTCCACCGCGGCGTTCAAAACGATCGCCAAGGCCGCTGCCGTGCCGCTCGTTGCTGATATTCATTTCCATTACAAGCGCGGCATCGAGGCTGCGGAGGCGGGGGCGGCTTGTCTGCGGATCAATCCCGGCAATATCGGCTCGATGGATCGCGTTAAAGAGGTTGTCCAGGCGGCGCGGGATCATGGCTGTTCCATTCGGATCGGCGTAAATGCCGGGTCACTGGAAAAGCACCTTCTGGAAAAATATGGCGAACCCTGTCCGGAAGCGATGGTCGAAAGCGCTTTGGATCATGCGCGGATCCTGGAGGATCTCGACTTTCAGAATTACAAGATTTCGGTCAAGGCGTCAGACGCCTTCTTGACCGCGGCAGCCTATCACGCCCTGTCCGAGGCGACGGATGCGCCGCTCCATCTTGGAGTGACGGAGGCGGGCGGTCAGCGGATCGGTACGGTCAAGTCCTCAATCGGAATAGGCAATCTGCTTTGGGCAGGAATTGGCGACACGATCCGGGTATCGCTGTCCGCGGAACCGGAAGAAGAGGTCCGGGTCGGATTTGATATCCTCAAATCGCTCGGCCTGCGAACCCGTGGGGTGAATATAATCGCCTGCCCCTCCTGCGCCCGGCAGGGATTTGATGTGATCCGAACCGTTGAGACGCTGGAAGACCGCCTGTCTCATATCTCCGAGCCGATTTCATTGTCGATTATTGGCTGCGTGGTCAATGGACCGGGCGAAGCGCTGATGACCGATCTGGGCTTTACCGGTGGCGGTAAAGGGTCCGGCAAAATGTATGTGTCGGGCCGTCCTGACCATAATGTCTCCAATGAGGAGATGATCGAACACATTGTCGAGATGGTCGAAGCCCGGGCCGAAACACTGCGGTCGCAGCGCGAGGCCGAGGCGCCGATCGGCGCCTAGCGGGACAGACCCGGCACAAAATCCCTCTTCAGTCCGGATTAAACAAAGCTCATTTGTAGCGTCGGACAAAAGCAGCCTAGATTTCGGCTGCAGTATTAGCGAGGGGCGGGCGCGAGCCCGAATTACGATTATGCTCAACTTGGCAGGATTGACCAAAACCTACGGCAATGGCGTACGCGCCCTGGATGGGGTCACGCTTGAAATCCCCAAAGGCATGTTCGGATTGCTGGGACCAAACGGGGCGGGAAAGTCCAGCCTCATGCGCACCATTGCGACGCTGCAGGCACCGGACCAGGGTAAGCTGAGTTTCGGCGAGATCGATATCCTGGCCGATCCGCAGACGCTGCGGTCCACCCTGGGTTATCTGCCGCAGGATTTCGGTGTTTATCCGCGCATGTCAGCGCGCGCCATGCTTGATCATCTCGCTGTGCTCAAGGGCATCTCCAATGCCAAGGAACGCAAGCATGTGGTCGAAACCCTGCTTGAGCAGACCAATCTGGCCCAACACGCCAAGAAAGCCGTGGCCAGCTATTCCGGCGGCATGCGTCAGCGTTTTGGTATCGCCCAGGCGCTGATTGGCGACCCGCAGCTGATTATTGTCGATGAGCCGACGGCCGGCCTCGACCCGGAGGAGCGCAATCGCTTCCACAATCTCCTGTCGGAAATCGGTGAGAGCGTGGTGGTGATCCTGTCGACGCATATTGTCGAGGACGTCGCCGACCTTTGCCCGAAAATGGCGATCATGAATCGCGGCCAGATTGTCTCTGAGGGCTCACCGGCCGATCTGATCGCGGCGCTGGAAGGCAAGGTCTGGAGCAAGATTATCGAAAAGTCCGACCTCGCTGGCTTGCGTTCGCGGTACAATATTATTTCCGAGCGCCTGACGATGGGGCGTGTGCGCATCCATGTGCTCGCGGACGGTGATCCGGGCGATGGGTTCGAGCGCATAACGCCTGACCTTGAAGACGTGTATTTCGCGACCATTCGCGATGAACGAACCGCTTCCGAAGCCGCGTAACAAGAGCCCCAGATAAAGGAGCGCGTCATGCTCACCAAGATCGCCGGGTTCGAAGTACGCTTTCAGCTGTTCTCACCCGTATTTATTGCTGTTTTCACGATTTTCTTCCTGCTGACCTTCGGCGGTGTCACGATTGACAATATTCAGATCGGTGGCGGCGGGTCGACCAATATCAACTCGCCCAGCGCCTTGATGATCAACATCATGGTGTTCTCCATTTTTGGCGGGCTGATACCGGCCGCCTTCCTGTCCTCCGGCGTATTGCGCGATCGGAGTTTCAAGACCGAGGAAATGTTCTTTTCGCGGCCGATCCGCGAGATTGATTTCGTGCTCGGCCGATTTATCGGCGGCTTTGTGGCGACTGCGCTGTGCTTTGCCAGCGTGCCACTGGCCTTTCTGCTCGGGTCGCAAATGCCCTGGCTGGACCAGGAGCTGATCGGGCCGACCAACTTGTCCTGGTATGTCTTCACCTATCTTGCCATCGGCGTCGTCAATATGTGGGTGATGGGCACGATCCTTTTCACCGTCGCCAATTTCACCCGTTCCATGTTGATGGTCTGGGTCGCCTTCCTGCTGCTTTTCGTTCTTTACCTGGTCGGCTCGAGCATCGCCGGTCAGAATCCGGAATTGCGAGACACTGTTGCGCTTATGGATCCTTTCGCCCTGAACACTGTGGGTGAGATGACGCGCTATTGGACGACGTTTGAACAGAACTCCCAGATCGTCCCCTTCGAGGGAGTTTTCCGGGATAACCGCCTGCTCTGGATCCTCATCGGCGCGGCTCTGCTGACGCTGAATGTTCTGACTTTCCGTTTCCGCAAGGGCTCGGCCGGCAAGGCCGCCAAGTCGGGCGGTTCCAAAGCCGCGGTCGGGCCGGTTTCCGCGATTTCCGACATTGACCTGCCACGGGTGACGCCGAGTTTCGGCGGCGCGACTGCACGTCAGCAATTCCTGGCGCGCCTGGATTTCGAGGTTAAGGGCGTGGTGTTCAATCTCGCCTTCTGGATCATTTTGGCGATTGGACTGATCAATACCATTCCCGGCTTCTTTCTGACGGGCGTGCTGTTTGGCACCCAGACCTATCCGGTTACCCGCCAATTCATGGATATCATCCAGGGCGGCTATACAATTTTCCCGATTATCATCGTGATTTTCTATGCCGCCGAGCTGATGTGGCGGGAGCGCCGTTTCGGCTTTTCCGAGATCACCGACGCCACGCCGACGCCGAGCTGGGTGTTCATCACCACGAAATTCCTGGCCATGTGCGTGGTCCTGCTGGCGCTGGCCTTGATTATCATCATGGCGTCCATCGCCTCCCAAGCTGTGCTCGGCTACACGAATTTCGAGCTGGGCCAATATGCAATCCGCGGTTTCATGGAAATGCTGCTGCCGGCCGTGCTTCTTGCCGCGCTGGCGATTTTCCTGCAGGTCGTTTTCAATAATCGCTGGCTCGGCATGGCGGCCCTGATGACCTATTTCATCGCCACGCTGGTGATGGGGAATATCGGTCTGGATCACGGGCTTTACCAGTACGGCTTCGTTCCGACCGGCCGCTGGTCAGACATGAATGCCTATGGTCACTTCCTGGGTATCGCGACCTGGTATGGTCTGTATTGGAGCTTCGTGGCGCTCTTCCTGCTGGTGATTTCCTATCAGTTGTGGAGCCGCGGTGCGCTGACACCGATCCTGGGACGTCTGGCGAGGGTATTGCGCGGCTTTACGCCGATGACTCGTGCCTTGACGGCTGTGGCGCTGATCGGTGCGGGCCTGACCGGAGGCTGGATTTTCTACAATACGAATATCCTGAATACCTATGTCTCCGGCCCGGATGCGCGTGGCCTCGCGGCGCAGTATGAGCAGACGTATGATCATCTCGCCGACATGCCGCGTCCGATGATTATCGATACGGCCTATGAGGTTGATATCTATCCCGCTGAACGTCGCTATGACGCCCGCGGACAATATGTGCTCGAGAACCAGACAGACGAGGCGCTGACCTCGGTCTGGGTCTCCTATGGCCAAGGCTATTGGATGGCGTCCGAACAGGGGCCGTCAATCCGTGAGCAAAGCCTGGACGGGGCGGAGATCGCCGAGGCGGATGAGGGCTTTGCCATTTATCGCTTCGACTTTGACGAGCCCATGCAACCTGGTGAGCAACGTCGGCTGGAGTTCGATGTCAGCTATACCAATCCGGGTTTCCGCAATGGAAACAACATCACGACCGTCAATTACAACGGTACATTCTTCAACAATACCGAAGCCATGCCGACGCTGGGCGTGAACCAGAATGCCTATCTTCAGGATCGCCAGAACCGGCGTCGCGAGGGCATGGACCCCATCCCGCGCGCCTTTGATCTGGAAGACGAGTCGCGCTGGACGGAATCGGCCTATTTCGGCGGTGCCTCCCACTATGTCGGCTTCCGCTCAATTGTCTCGACCAGTCCGGACCAGATTGCGGTCGCACCGGGTTATCTGGAGCGTGAATGGGTTGAGGGGGATCGGCGCTATTTCGAATATGTGATGGACCGCCCCATTTTGAATTTCTACGCCTGGCTGTCGGCGGATTATGAGGTCGCCGAGCGCGCGGTCGATGGCATTCGCCATCAGGTCTTCTTCCATCCCGATCATATCTGGAATGTGGACCGGATGCTGGAAGCCTCGGAGGACTCAATCACCTATTTCTCCGAGCATTTCAGCCCCTACCAGTATCGCCAGTACCGGATCCTGGAATTCCCGGCCTATCAGGCCTTCGCTCAGGCCTTCCCCAATACGATTCCGTATTCCGAGGGGATCGGCTTTATCGCGGATCTGCGCAATGAGGACGATATCGACTATGTCTACTACGTCACCGCGCACGAAGCTGCACACCAGTGGTGGGCGCACCAGGTCATGCCGGCCAATGTCCAGGGTGCAACCATGCTGGTCGAAAGCTTTGCCCAGTATGGCGCGCTGATGGTGATGCAGCAGGAATATGGAAGCGACCATATGCGCCGTTTCCTGAAGTTCGAGCTGGACAGTTATTTGAGCGGCCGCGGTTCAGAGGCGATTGAAGAGCAACCGCTCTATCGCGTCGAGAACCAGCAATACATCCATTATCGCAAGGGTGCGGTGGTGATGTATGCGCTTCAGGACTATGTTGGTGAGGATACCGTCAATCTGGTCATGCAGCGCCTGATTGATGAACTGGCTTATTCCACCAATCCCTACCCGACGACGCTGGATTTCCTGCGCATCTTGCGTGAGGAGACCGGCCCGGAATGGGAGACGATGATCCATGACTTCTTCGAGCGGATTGTCCTGTTCGACCTGCAGGTAACCGATGCCACGGCCAGCGAGCGCGAAGATGGTCGCTGGGATGTGGTCATTGATGTCGAGGCGCACAAATACTCGGCGGATGGTCAGGGCGAACAGACCGAGGAAGACATCGACTATCTGATCGATATCGGCGTCTTCACGCGCGATCTGGACGGGGCGATCGAGGGATCTGACCATGTTCTCTACATGGAGAAACACCAGATCAATGAGACCACGATGCGTTTTGAACTGATTGTGGACGAGGAGCCGCTCTATGTCGGTATCGATCCATACAACAAGCTGATCGATCGCAATTCCGACGATAATCTCTCGCGCGTGTCGATAGACTAATCCTGACCCTCCTGCTCCGGCGTCGACGCCGGGGCAGGAGCCTGGATATCTGTCCAGTCCAGACGTTTAAGCGCATCCCAATGTGCGCGGACCCGGTCGCGCGGAGTGTCGAGCTCGATCAGGCCCATCCGGTCATTCCAAACCCGTGCCGTGAGCCTTATCGTCTCAATCCCCCAGCTTGGCGGATTGGAGGCTGCCCAGCGCTCGAGCGAAATCGGATTGAAGACGATGATCAGCAGGGTGATGATGGCCACGCCATTGCTGAGCCAGAGGCGATTGCGATGCTGGTCGAGCTCAGACTCGGGCTCTTCATAGAGGCGGTCGCGGTGCGGGTCGTCTTGCATGTTTGGCCTCCTAGAATTGGAAATAGATAAAGGGTGCGACGCCGGGCTGGCGTAGCGTGTCGATAACAATGAAGGCGGCCACGGCAAGGATAGCCAGGCTCGGCGACCGTAGACCGCTCAGCCAGCGCGCCAGGCCTTCAATACCACGAGCCGGCAGGGCGTTGAGCGACAGGCCGAGGGCGATCAATCCCGCCAGGAAAGGCGTAAGCTGCTGGACCGGCGCGCTGATCATGTCCATCGCCGTCATGAAACTCCAGGCGGTGGCAAAATCCGGGGCCCGGAACAGGATCCAGGCGAGGCAGACCACATGGAAGGTGATGACCAGGCTGATCACACTCCGGCCGGAGCGCGCAAGCCCGGCGGCCCGCTCGACCAGGAGCGCCAGACCATGAATGAACCCCCAGACGAGGAAGGTCCAGGCAGCGCCATGCCAGAGCCCTCCCAGCAGCATGGTGATCATCAGGTTTCGGCTGGTCGCGAACTCACCGCCGCGACTGCCGCCGAGCGGTTTGTAGAGATAATCGCGTAACCAGGTCGATAGCGAGATATGCCAGCGTCGCCAGAAATCCTGGAAGGAGCGGGCGCGATAGGGTTGATCGAAATTCCGGTTGAACCGGTAGCCCAGCAGGGCGGCACAGCCGATGGCGATGTCGCTATAGGCGGAGAAATCGCAATAGATCTGGACCGCATACCCATATACGGCAAACAGCCGATCAATTCCGCCATAGGCGTCCGGTGTGAAGAATACCGGATCGACAATGCCGGTCGCAATCTCGCTGGCGATTACGGTTTTCTTGAACAATCCCCACAGGATAAGCAGCAAGCCAAGAACGACCGCTGGGCGGGCGATCCTTGGGGCCCGGGCCAATTGCGGCAGGAAGTCCCGCGCTCGGACGATAGGGCCGGCAACAAGCTGCGGGAAGAAGGAAATATAGAGCATTGCATCGAGCAGGCTGGCGCGATGATCGGCCTCGCCGCGCTTGATGTCGATAATGTAGGAAATGCCCTGGAAGGTGTAGAAGGAGATGCCGACCGGAAGAATGACTTGGATCAGTGGCAGGTCCCGCTCCCAACCGAGCTGGGTGAGCGCATCACCGACATTCTCGATGAAAAAGCCATAATATTTGAAAAAGCCGAGCACGCCGAGATTGACCAGGATTGCGATGAAGATCAGCAGGGCGCGCAACGGGCTCGCCGGCATTGATCCGATCAGGCGTCCGAAGGCCCAATTCGCAATCGAACTGAAGGCCAGAAGGCCGCAAAACCGCCAGTCCCACCAACCATAGAAGACATAGCTCGCAACGAGCAGAAGCAGCTTCCGGCGGCCGTTTTCATGATCCAGCGCCCAGGTGAAGCTGAGCATCAGGAAGAAGAAAACACCGAAGGTGAGCGTCGGAAAGAGCATGGGCGCTAGTTTCCGCCGGTCGCTGCGCCGACACCGCTTTCGCCATCCAGTCCGACCGGCTGGCACAGATAGGCCTCGCTATTGATCAGGAGATCAAGCCAGCCTGCGGGCCGGGTCTCGGCTTCAGCCTGGACCTCAGCGACTTCGCTCGCAGCGACCACGACCGGGTTGTCCCAGCCATATCGCACCGCGTCGACAACCGGTCCGGCCAGCCGGATGTATCCGTTCAGGGTGAAATGGATGCCGTCATCATTGCGGACCAGGCGCGGCGAACCGCGCTCATCCGGCAGGTAGGGCGCGTATTCGCCATTCTCATCGCCGCTGACCGCGCGCGTTGAGACGAAGACTGCGCCAAGGGCTTCGACTTCCTCGCGGAAGATCGAATTCAGATACAGGGTGTTATTATTGTAGCTGGCCGAACGCATCACCGGCAGGCCGACCCAGTATACCCGGGCACCATCATCCTGCATTTGCGTCACCAGATCCCGGATCCGCGCGCGATAGACCTGCTCCCAGCCCTCGGATCTGAAGCGGAAAACCCCCTCATCAGTGCGGATGCCCTGAATGTCATTCGAGCCAAATAGGATAATGGCGATATCGAAATCATCCTGGGCCAGCTGGTCGCGGGTCTTATCCGAAATGTCGCGATAGACATAATTGGTCAGACCGGTCGAAACTTCACTGAGCTGAACAATGTCGCCCGCGCGGTCATCATAACGCAGCCCGCGCTGCACGCCGATCCACAAGCCATCTGCAAGCGAGTCCCCGAACACGCCGATGCGCTGTGCCGGTTCGATCTCCTGCCCAGCTTGTGCTGCGCCAATGCTCACCCAAAATACAGCCAGTCCTGCCGCAAGCATACAGCTCAGCCGTCTGCTGACTTGGAAATTTGCCCCCATTTTGGCTCCCCTCAGCCATGCGCCCACTCCGCACCGTCGAGAGTTAACGGTAAGACGCGCGGCGGCGCAATCGCAGTCTCGTGACGGGGGAATGACAGCGTCAGTCGCTACAGCCGGTCGCGCAAGAGACTTGCCCGAATCTCCAACCGGCACTTAAGAATGCCCTGCCGATTGCTGGAGGGGTCATGATCAAGCTTTACGGGCTGAAAAACTGCGACACATGCAAGAAGGCGCTGAAGGCGCTGCCAGGTGTCAGCTTCATTGATATCCGGGCCGAAGCCGATCTCGCATCTAAACTGCCAGGCTGGCTGGAGAAGGCGGGTGCCAAGGCGCTCGTGAATACACGTTCCACCACCTGGCGGGGCCTTGACGAGCAAGAGCGTGCACGGGCGGAAACGGACCCGGCTGGCCTGTTGGCCGAGCATCCAACCCTGATCAAGCGCCCGGTGATAGAAAGTGCAGATAATGTATTTGTCGGTTGGACCAGCAGTGTGCAGACTCAACTCTTTGATTCATGAGCGGAAGCTGTTGGGATTAATGTCGTGAAGTCGGTCTGCATCTATTGCGGTTCCAATGCCGGAACCTTGCCAGGCTATGTGACGGCGGCGCGCAATGTCGGCCGGACGCTGGCACGGCGCGGATTGCGGACGGTCTATGGCGGTGGCCGCGTCGGTTTGATGGGTGAAATTGCCGATGCGGCTCTCGAGGCCGGTGGCGAGGTGGTTGGCGTTATTCCGCAATTCCTGGCGCTCAAGGAAATCGCCCATATGGACCTGACCGAGCTTCATGTCGTGCAGTCCATGCATGCGCGAAAAGCGCTCATGGTCGAGCTGTCGGACGGCTTTATCGCCCTGCCGGGCGGTATTGGCACGATGGAGGAACTTTTCGAAATCTGGACCTGGGCGCAGCTTGGCCAGCATCCCTATCCGGTCGGGCTGTTGAACACGGCCGGGTATTACGATCACCTTGTCGCCTTTCTCGACCAGATGACCGAACAGGGCTTTTTGCGCCAGATCCATCGCGATGCACTCAAAGTGTCCGACCGGATCGAAAACTTGCTCGAGGCCTTTGAGGATTACGAGGCGCCAGAGTCAGACGTGAAGATCAAAACTCGACAGACCTGATTGATACTCGCCTGCGGACGCGGTTCCGCGTTAGATTGAACAGCGTTCACGATTCGGGGAGGTATTCATGAACTCCATTCTCACACCCGCCCTGGCGCTTATCATCTGGACCCTTATCATGTGGTTCTGGATGTATGCGACCCGGATTCCCGCCATGCAGAAGGCCGGAATTGATGCGACCAAGATGAAGTCCAAGTCGGAAATGGACGTCTTGCCTCCAGAGGTCGCCCGCATCGCGGATAACTATAATCACCTGCATGAACAGCCGACGATTTTCTTTGCCCTCGTCTTCTATCTCCACCTGGCCGACGCTGCCGGCGGATTGGCGATCATTCTGGCCTGGGCCTATGTGGTCGTCCGCATCCTGCACAGCCTGATTCAGGCGCTGTGGAACTTCATACCGGCACGTTTCGGGGTCTTCGCCCTGTCCAGCCTGATCCTCGTGGCCATGGCGGTCATGGGTGCGCTGAAGCTGGGCTAACGGTCACTGAGCGTTTTCAAGTGCGCGATCGGATGATACTTGCGGATCATGCACGCACCTGAAGCCCGCCTCGAACAAGTCATTGACCGTTTCGACCAGGTCGAAGCCCGTCTCGGTGCCGCCGGAGACGCGGACGAGATCGTCAAACTGTCCAAAGAGCACGCCGAGCTCAAGCCGGTCGCCGAAAAAGCGTCCGAGCTGAAATCTGCGCGTCAGGAACTCCTTGATCTCGACGAGATGATGAATGCCGATGACGCGGAAATGGCGGAGATGGCAAAAGAGGAATTCTACGCGCTGAAGGAGCGTCTTCCCGATCTCGAACATGCAATGAATCTCCTGCTTTTGCCAAAGGACAAGGACGATAACGCCAATGCCCTGGTCGAGATCCGGGCCGGGACTGGCGGCGATGAGGCGGCGCTGTTCGCTGGCGATCTTTATCGCATGTATGAACGCTACGCCCAGCTGCAGGGCTGGACCTGGGAGCTCGACAGCGCTTCGGAAGGCGAGCATGGCGGCTATAAGGAAGTCATCGCCTCAGTGTCCGGTGCGGGCGTTTTCGGACGGCTGAAATTTGAAAGCGGCGTGCATCGCGTCCAGCGGGTTCCGGCGACGGAGAGCCAGGGACGCATCCATACCTCGGCTGCCACCGTCGCCATCATGCCCAAGCCCGATGATATCGAGGCTGATCTCGACATGGGCGATGTGCGGATCGATACGATGCGGGCGTCCGGCGCGGGGGGGCAGCACGTCAACAAGACCGAATCTGCCGTCCGGATGACGCATATCCCAACCGGCATAATGGTCGTTTGCGCTGAAAAATCACAGCACCAGAACCGGGCCAAGGCGGCGGAGCTCCTTGCTGCCAAACTCTATGATATGAAACGCGAGGCTGCGGCGGCCGAACGCGCGGCGGAGCGCAAGGGGCAAATTGGTTCCGGGGATCGCTCCGAGCGGATTCGGACCTATAACTACCCCCAGGGCCGTGTCTCCGACCACCGGATCAATCTGACCCTCTACAAGCTGGACGAGATCGTGGCTGGCGACGGTCTCAACGAGGTCGTCTCGGCCCTGATCACGGAAGACCAGGCTGCACGCCTGGCGGCCATGGCTGAAGACGATTAGCGTCACCATCGTGACCGACGCCTTCGACAAAATGGTGAGTGATGCCCGCGCGGTCTTTGATGCCAGCGCCAGCAAGCCCTTGCGGGATGCCTGGGCCGAGCTGTCACTGGTCGAGATCCGCAAGGATCTGATCCGGCGCCTTCGCGAGGCTGGGATTGATGAGGCTGAAACAGACGCCCGCATCCTGTTGGCCCATTGCCTGGCACCGGCCAGTTTTGCCGAAGCTGTCGCCGACCCGGCCCTGTCATCCTGGCAGGCAATCAGCGCGCTGGCCGATCTCAGCTGGGACAGGCTGAAGCGTCGGCCGATGGCGCAAATCCTGGGCAGTCAGCCCTTCTGGACGCTGGATTTCCTTGTTACTGCAGACACTTTGGCACCGCGTCCGGACACGGAAACGCTGGTCGAAGCCGTGCTCAAGCGACGAGGCGAAGCCCCGGCGCGCGTTCTGGATCTGGGTACGGGAAGCGGAGCAATCCTTCTCTCACTGCTCAGCGAGCGCCCGGCCTGGACCGGGCTGGGCGTTGATCTCAGCGCAAAAGCGCTGGATGTCGCTCGTCGCAATGCCCGCCGCTGCGCCCTGGACAGCCGCTCAAACTGGGCAGAAATGCGCTGGGGGACAGGTTTGGGCGATCATGGTTTCGACATTCTTGTTGCGAACCCCCCTTATATAAAACGCGACGTCCTGGCCAACCTGGCTCCGGAAGTGCGTGATTTCGAGCCTGCCCTGGCGCTCGATGGTGGTCCCGATGGTCTTGAGGCTTATCGAGATATCATCAATGATTGCAGGCGCTTGCTTCTGGGTGGCGGGCTGGTGGCTCTGGAGATTGGATATGATCAGGCAGGACCGGTCATGGCGCTGGCGCAGGCGGCGGGGCTGGAGGCGATATCCTGTCTGCGCGATCTCGCCGGTCATGACCGCGTCATAATCGCCCAAACGCCTGTGGGGAACAGTTAAAAGGGCTTGGAAAGCGCGCCTTCCCGGTCTAGGTTCCGCTCATCGGATGGAATGCGCCACGGGGGGCGTACTGGGCCGGATAGGCATCCGATAGATCCGGCTAAAGTATTTACGCTCCAAATAAAAACTGGCGCAGGCTTGTCACTGCAAATGCATGCAAGGCCGTACGGTTTAGGCACCGCAAGAGTATACAGCTGGAAGCGTATACCGCTGGAAGACAGGGAAAGACGATATGAAGCGTCAGCGCGGTCGAGGTCGGAAGCCGGGGAATCCCGCGAACCGGTCCTATGAGAGCAATGGGCCAGAAGTAAAGATCCGGGGAAATGCGTCGCAGATCTATGATAAATATCTGCAGCTTGCCCGTGATGCCACCTCGTCCGGTGATCGCGTCCGTGCAGAAAACCTTTATCAGCACGCTGAACATTATTATCGCATCGTCCAGGCCAATCAGCCCAAGCGTGAGCTCGCCTCGGAAGAGGGCGAGGAGAATAGCGAGGCCATGGGTGAGGCCGTAGAGGGTGAAGAACAATCCTCCAATCCACAGCGCGATTCCCGTCGTGGCCGCGGCCGCAGTCGGCGCAGCAGCCCGGATGACGCTGCCGAGGACGGAACGGCTGACCCGCTCAATGTCGTGACGCCGGAGGGGGAAGCCTCTGATGCAACAGAGGCATCTGCCCCTGACACGGAAGGCGAAGAGGAGGAATCCACGCCGCGTCGTCGGACGCGCCGTCCCCGTCGTCCGCGCAGTGAAAAGCCCGAGTCTGAGGGCGATGAGTCCGGGGCCAAGCCGGAGTCTAGCGACAGCGAGAGTGAAGCCGCCTAATAGCCTGCTTCTTCAACAAGATTCCGCCCGCCCGGCAAAGCCAGGCGGGCGTTTTCATACGAGCTCACGTCTTACACATCTTCAATGGTGAAGCGCGTGCCGGCGCGTAATTCTCCGCCGCGCTCGACTTCTGCATAGACCCCGCAATCCATATGGCCGAACTGGTCAAACAGGGCGCGGGGCAGGTCCTGGTCGATCTCTGCCGTATCCGGATTGACGCTGGTGGCAGCGCATCGGCGGATCCGGGCATCCAGCCGCAAGACCACATTTTCAAACACGAATCTCTTGCCGATGAGGTCCAGCTCCGCGCCGGGCTCCATGTCGTCGATGAGCAGGTTTCCGCGAAAACGGACCGGGTCGAGATCGGCCCCGATCCGCTCTCCCAGATCCCTGACGGTGGCCAGATTGATGATGGACGGAAACGGCTCGGCGATATCGGTCAGGGCCTGGCCGGGGGCTCGGACGATCCGTAGCGGGCCGCGGATAAGGTCACCAAACATTTCGCTCAAGGGCAGTAATATCTGCAGGTGATTGACCGAATTCTCCGGATCAATGGCGATGGTTTCGCCACTCGGAAACCGGACTTCCCACAGGTCTTCGGCGTCAATATAGCGAGTCTTGAGCCGAGCCAGACGAGGCTGACCAACCAGCATCAGAAAATTGCGTTTGCTGACATGTACGGGCGCGGCGTCATTGAAATCACCCGGACCGTTCTCGATTGCCCATCGCCGGTCAAAGGGCAGGGCCTGGCCGGTCTGCAATTGCACCGCTGGCAATGAGTCGTGTGAAAAGCCTTTAACCGGAAAGCGATGAATTTGTTTGAGTATGGGCATGAATACCGCCGGGTTGGAGGTGGTCAGAAAGTCGCGGTGCAAGCTCTTGTGTGACGCAAGTGCAACACCTACATGACACATGAAACCCAACAGGCCGTGCTTCTTCAAGGCGGCGTGTTGCTCCTATCTCGCCTTTTTCGGGGGATTCTATGGACTTTGAAAAATATACCGACCGCGCACGGTCGATTCTGCAGGCCGCTCAGGGGCTTGCCCTTAAATCCAACCACCAGCAATTCACGCCGGAACATGTGCTTCGCGCCCTGCTGGATGATGAAACCGGTTTATCCAGTAATCTGATCCAGGCGGCGGGCGGCCGGGTCCGCCAGGTCTCCGATGCGATTGACCAGGCCTTGTCGGCCATGCCCAAGGTCGAAGGCGGCCAGGGCAAGCTCTACATGGTTCCGCAGACCGCAAAACTGTTCGAGGCCTCCGAACAGGCCGCGAAGAAAGCCGGTGACCAGTTCGTCTCCGCGGAACGCGTGCTCCAGGCCGTCAGCCTGACACCGGACAATAAGGCCCATGACGCGCTCAAGGCCGCAGGCGTAACGCCGCAGGGCTTGAACAGCGCAATCAATGATTTGCGAGCCGGGCGCAGTGCTGACAGCCAGTCGGCTGAGGACAGTTACGAAGCGCTGAAGAAATATGCGCGTGATCTGACCGAGGTCGCGCGGGACGGCAAGCTCGACCCGGTGATCGGCCGGGACGAGGAAATTCGCCGCGCCATTCAGGTATTGTCGCGCCGGACCAAGAATAACCCGGTGCTGATCGGGGAGCCTGGCGTCGGCAAGACCGCGATTGCAGAAGGCCTGGCCCTGCGCATTGTCAATGGCGATGTCCCGGAAAGCCTGAAGGAAAAAAGCCTGCTCGCCCTGGATCTGGGAGCGTTGATCGCCGGTGCGAAATATCGCGGCGAATTCGAGGAGCGTCTCAAGGCCGTGCTTTCGGAAGTCGAGGGCGCAAACGGTCAGATCATTCTCTTCATCGATGAAATGCACACGCTGGTTGGCGCGGGCAAAACCGATGGTGCGATGGATGCCTCCAACCTGCTCAAGCCGGCTCTGGCGCGCGGTGAGCTCCATTGTGTGGGTGCCACCACGCTGGACGAGTATCGCAAGCATGTTGAGAAGGATGCGGCCCTGGCCCGGCGCTTCCAGCCGGTCATGGTCGAGGAGCCAACGGTTGAGGATACGGTGTCGATCCTGCGCGGGCTGAAGGAAAAGTATGAAGTCCATCATGGGGTTCGCATTGCTGACAGCGCGATCGTCTCGGCTGCCAACCTGTCCAACCGCTATATCACGGACCGGTTTTTGCCGGACAAGGCGATCGATCTGATGGATGAGGCAGCGTCGCGGCTGCGCATGCAGGTGGATAGCAAGCCGGAAGAACTCGATGAAATAGACCGGCGGGCAATCCAGCTGAAGATCGAGGCCGAGGCGCTGAAGAAGGAAAGTGATGACGCCTCGCAGGAGCGACTGGAAAGTCTGTCTCGCGAGATCGCCGAGCTGGAATCTCGCTCCGCCGAGCTGACCGCTGCCTGGCGGGCTGAAAAGGACAAGCTCGCCTCGGCGACCATCCTCAAGGAGGGTCTGGAACAGGCCCGCCAGGATCTCGCCGATGCGGAACGCCGGGGTGATCTCGCCCGGGCCTCGGAGATCAAATATGGCCGCCTGCCGGAGCTGGAGCGTCAGCTCGCCGATGCCGAACAGCAGGGCGAGGACGACAGCATGGTCCAGGAGGTCGTCGATGATGAGCAGATCGCCCATATTGTCTCGCGGTGGACCGGTGTGCCGGTCGACAAGATGCTGGAAGGCGAGCGCGAAAAACTCCTGCGCATGGAGGACGGGCTGCGAGGCCGGGTGATCGGGCAGGAGGATGCGTTGATTGCCGTCTCCGATGCTGTCCGTCGGGCTCGGGCGGGGCTAAAAGACCCCAATCGCCCTATCGGATCCTTCCTTTTTCTCGGACCGACCGGTGTCGGCAAGACCGAGCTGACCAAGGCGCTGGCGGAATTCCTCTTTGATGAAGAGACCGCTGTGACCCGGATGGATATGTCCGAATACATGGAGAAACACTCCGTGGCCCGCATGATCGGCGCACCGCCGGGTTATGTCGGTTATGAGGAGGGCGGCGCACTGACAGAAGCTGTGCGCCGGCGGCCTTACCAGGTCGTCCTGCTCGACGAGGTCGAAAAAGCCCATGCGGATGTCTTCAACGTACTGCTGCAAGTTCTTGATGATGGCCGTCTGACCGACGGGCAGGGCCGAACTGTCGATTTCCGCAATACGCTGATTATCATGACCTCCAATCTGGGCTCGGAACACTTGCAGCTTGTCGATGATGTCGAGGAGGCCCGCGATGGCGTTATGGCCGTGGTGCGCGGTCATTTCCGACCGGAATTCCTCAACCGGATTGATGAAACCATTCTGTTCTCCAAGCTCAAGCCGGAGCATATGGGGGCGATCGTCGATATTCAGCTGGCGCGACTTGTCCGCCTGCTCGAGGATCGGCGCATGACGATTGCGCTCGACCCGGCAGCTCGCGATTGGCTGGCGCTTAAAGGATTTGACCCGGCCTATGGCGCGCGCCCGCTGAAGCGGGTCATCCAGAAGGAGATCCAGGATCCGCTGGCCCGTCTTCTGCTGGAAGGGCAGATCAAGGATGGCGATGATATCCGCGTCTCTGCGGAGGCCGGGGTTCTGATTATCAACGGGATCGCGGTAGGTGCGAAACGCCCGGCGACGGAGACCGTGAACTAGCAAAGTGAAAGGGGCTGGAATTCCAGCCCCTTTTTTTAGCCATCCAGGGCCAGCACAGGCTGACCGTCCGAGGTTCGGGCATAGCTCGTCCCGTTCTTCTCCAACGTGCCGGTGATGCGCCGGCGATAGGAGGAGAACCAGCGCGATTTCACCACATCAATCGGTTCATCGAGCCGGACGGCGACCTGGCGGCGCCCACCGGACAGGGTCTGCAGTCCGAGCAGTATGCCGCTGAACGCGTGACCCAGATAGCGACCGGTCACGCGGTGGCCGACCTGCAGCTCATTCCTGGTCGCGTTTGAGATCCGGGCGCTCATCGTGTTCCAGTCCCGGAAACCGAATTGCTTGGCGACAAGCTCGAGCGCTTCGGCGTGCGAGACGGACGTCCCCTCCGTTTCCAGGGACTGGCGCAGACGCTTGGCCTGCAATTTGATCGTCGAACGATCAGGCAGATTCAATGTTTCAGACATCGTCTTTCCTCAAGCAAACACGCATGCGTATGAAAGGATGGGGCTCGCCTTGCCATCGTCACGCATGCCGCCGCTGGCGGAATGAGTCCGATCTGCCGGATATTCACCATGATCAATGGATCGCGAGCGGCTGGCCATCCGGAGCCGGTCCTTCAGGTAGGGATGAAGCTCGTCCGCGTCAAGCGGTCGCGCAAGATTGGTCCTAGGGCGCGCCGCCACTGCCGGCCTCGGCCAGCTGCTGCGCTTGTGCCAGGGCGGGCCGAGCTGCATCGCGGATGGCCAGAATACGATCCCTTTCCGCTTCAAAGAGCGGAATCTCATCGGCCTGTAGCTGGCGGCCTGTCGGCAGATCCAGTGTCATCGGATTCATCGGACGCCCATTGAGATGGACTTCATAATGAAGGTGCGGACCGGTGGAACGGCCCGTGGTGCCGACATAGCCGATAATCTGGCCCTGGGTGACGCGGGAGCCGGCACGAATACCGCGGGCAAAACCGTTGAGATGCGCATAGGCGGTTTCATAGCCATTGGCATGCCGGATGCGGATGTAATTCCCGAAGGACCCAAAGCGATTGGCGCGTTCCACAACGCCATTGCCCGCTGCCATGATGGGCGTTCCCGTCGGTGCGGCGAAGTCTGTTCCGTTGTGGGCGCGTGTATAGCCGAGAATGGGGTGGCGGCGGCGACCGAAATGCGATGACAGGCGCGCGCCATTGATCGGTGTGAGCATCAGCAGGCGTTCCGCGCTCTCGCCATCACCATTATAATAGCCAACGATACCGTCCGGGGTCTCGAAACGGAAAAAATCCATCGGCTCCCCGCGTCCATCATAGCGGGCATAGAGGATATCGCCGGTTCGGGCGGTTTCGCCTTCATCATCGACAAATCGTTCAAAAACGATGTCGAATTCATCCCCGGCCCGGATCGAACGCTGGAAATCGATTGCATAGCCCAGCACATTGGCCAGATCGACGACCACGCGGTGGGTCGCGCCAGCTGCCAGACCATCGACATAGAGAGAAGCGGTGATGGTTCCGCTGGCCCGAACAATCTCGTTATCAAACCTGGCCGCGGTTTCGCGTGCCCGGAATCCTTCATCATAGGTTCGCGCGACGGTGATAGAGCGGTCGACATCCGGCCGGAAGGACAGGCCGGAAAGCCGAAGCGCCTCCCCATCAGCATCAGCCTGGCTTTCCAGATAGAGGCGGAGTTCCTGTCCGGCGCGCAATTGGCGCACATCAAAAAGGTCAGACAGGGCAGAAATCGCCCGCGCTGTCTCGATACGATCAATACCAGCATCATTCATAATGCCGGCGAGTGTCTGGCCACGCCGCACGGTGCGGTCGACGGAGATCAGTGTCGCGCAATCGCCGCATTCGGCGAAGGCGCGGTGATTGATCGGGGCGAGATCAGGCGCCGGCGCATAAACAAAATGCTGATCATAAAGCGGTGCGACACTTGTCTCGACCGGCCCGGTTGAGCTGAGATCGCTGGCGCCTGGAATATCGGCGATGGCCAGTCCTGCAGTCGCTACTTCAATGCCCGCACTGTCCAGCGTCGCGGCTTCACTGCGACTGTCCCGCGTGGTCATCAGCGCGAAGAGCAGCGCGGCGGATAGCGAAATCGAGGCGAATGCGACCAGGCCGCGGGCCCGGTTCTTGTCAGCACGGTCTACATCAAATCCGGACATGGGACTGTCACTACTCCGGTTGGTCACTCTGGACGCGTCATCTCTAGCAAGCACAGCTCATCAAGCAAGACCCGCACCGTTACCAAATGGTCAGACACGGATTTCTATGACGGCCCCCCAGACCGACATGAATCATGTCTTGCAATAAACCGGTTGCCAAGTCCTTTCCACGCAAACGATTGATACGGCGCTGTCAAAACGCGCATCTTCGCGCAAGAATCATGTATCCGTATCGTCATGACACAGACACTTCCCGCCGAACTGGCCTCCGATGAACTTGCCGCCCTTTTGTGTGCGCGTCTTTGCCATGACCTGGTCAGCCCGGTCTCCGCGCTCGGGGCTGCCCTGAGTGTTCTGGACGACAAGGATTCCTCGGAAATGCACGATGATGCCATGGAGCTGGTTCGCGAAAGCGCGCGTCAGTCCCAGGCCAAGCTGGAATTTTCACGTCTCGCCTTCGGTGCCGGCGGATCCGCGCCGGCGACGCTTGATACCCGGGAATTACAGCGTCTCACCGAGGCCATGTTCTCCGCGGTCAAGCCAGAGATCGTATGGAAGGTGGAAGCGGCCGGTCTGGAAAAAGCGCCCTCACGTCTTCTGCTTAATCTCAGCATTATGGGTGTCGATGCAGCCCCGCGCGGCGGTACGGTTACGATCGAGGCGACGGAAACGGGTGGGAATGCGCGTCTGCGTATCGTCTCCGAGGGGCCGCGCGCACGCCTGGAGGAGGCGGCCTCGATCGCCCTTGAGGGCGGTTTGCCCGAGAATGGTCTTGATGGCCGGTCGATCCAGCCTTTCTATGCGGGTCTGATCGCCAGGAATGCGGGCGGACGTGTCAGTGCTCGCGTGGACGAGAATCGGGTTGAATTCGTCGCCCTGATTGATGCGCCTGCCGAGCAGGCCGCCTGAATTTAATAGCGCTCATATATCATAACAACTCAGACCATGTCCGGCGGACCTAAGCCAACAGTCCGTTAACCAAGAGCATGCGAGGTTCCCAGGGAATCACACGTCACCGTGACGTGAACTCCTAGCTACGGGGCCTACCATGGATGATCTCATCAGTGAGTTTTTGACCGAGACCGGCGAGAGTCTGGATGTCATCGACTCCGAATTGGTGCGCTTCGAGAATAATCCCGACGACCGGGCCATTCTCGACAATATTTTCCGCCTTCTTCACACGGTAAAGGGAACCTGCGGTTTCCTGGGTTTGCCGCGTCTGGAGGCGGTTGCGCACGCTGGCGAAACCTTGCTTGGCAAGTTCCGCGATGGCGAGCTGAGCGTCACGCCACCCATGGTCACACTCGTCCTGGAATCCATTGACCAGATCAAAGTCCTTCTGGAAGCGCTGGAAAACACGGGTGCCGAGCCGGCCGGCGAGGACAGTGTGTTGATCAAACGCCTCGAGGATGCGGCCCTGGGCAAGCTGACCGAGGCCGGCGCCGACACGCCTGCCGCTGCCGAGGACGATACGCCAGAGGGTTATGACAAGGATCTCGGACGGGATCTGCGACCTGGTGAAGTGTCGCTGGCAGAGCTGGAGGCCGCCTTCCAGGAAACGCAGCCGAGCGCGGGTGAGGCCAGCGCGCCGACGCCGGCAGATGAGGCTGTGAAGGTTGGCGATTTCGACCCCGAACTGGGTCGTGAGCTGCGCGTGGGTGAAGTGTCTGCAGCCGAGCTTGAGGCCGCCTTCCAGGCCGCTGAGGCCGATCCGGACATGGCGCCACCCGCAATTACATCGGATATGAGTGCGGAAGAAGCCCTGCAGAACGCCGTCTCCGAATTGCGCGGGACCACAGGCAATGATGCTGCCGCGGCCGGCGAAGGCGGGCCGCGGGTCCAGCAAACCGTTCGTGTTGGCGTCGATGTGCTTGAATCCCTGATGACGACCGTGTCCGAACTCGTTCTGACCCGGAACCAGCTGATGCAGACCGTGCGCGGCATTGAGGATGAAGACCTTAAGGGCCCGCTGCAGCGTCTGTCTGCCGTAACCGGTGAATTGCAGGACGGCGTCATGAAGACGCGGATGCAGCCGATTGGCGATTCCTGGCGCAAGCTGCCGCGGATCATTCGCGATGTCTCGACGGATCTCGGCAAGAAAATCGAACTGGTCATGGAAGGCCAGGACACCGAGCTCGATCGCCAGGTTCTGGAGCTGATCAAGGATCCGCTGACCCACATGGTCCGAAATTCCGCCGATCACGGCCTGGAAATGCCGGAAGAGCGGGTCAAGGCGGGCAAGCCTGAAAAAGGCATAGTCAAGCTGTCTGCCTATCATGAGGGTGGCCATATCATCATCTCCATTTCCGATGATGGCAAAGGCCTGGACACGCAGCGTATCGGCCAGAAAGCGCTTGAAAAGGGTCTGACCACCCAGGACGAGCTGAGCCGGATGACCGAAGCTCAGATCCATCGCTTTATCTTCGCAGCGGGTTTCTCGACGGCGGCGAAAGTCACCAACCTGTCTGGCCGCGGTGTCGGCATGGATGTGGTGCGGACCAATATCGAGCAGATTGGCGGCGTCGTTGATGTCTCCTCCACGACCGGCAAGGGTACGCATTTCTCGATCAAGATCCCGCTTACCCTGGCCATTGTCTCGGCCCTGATCATTGGATGCGATCAACAGCGTTTCGCGATCCCGCAATTGTCGGTTCGCGAACTGGTCCGCGTCGGTGCCGGGTCCGAACACACTGTCGAGACCCTGAATAATGCCCGCGTCATGCGCTTGCGTGACCGTCTCATGCCGATAGTTGACCTGCATGAATGCCTGGGCCTGGGGGCCAAGGATGAGGACAAGAACAGCGCCGGCTTCGTCGTGGTGCTGGATGCCGGCGGCCGCAATGTCGGCGTGGTTGTGGACAATGTTCTGGACACCGAGGAAATCGTCGTGAAACCGCTCTCGGAAAGCCTGCGCGGAGTTGCCGCCTATTCCGGTGCCACAATTCTCGGCGATGGCTCGGTCATCATGATCCTCGATCCGAATGGCCTGTCCGGCGAAATCATTACGGCCATGGACGATGAAGCAACCACGGATGCGGCCGCTGCTGCGAATAGTGAAATGGCTCAGACCCAACGTCTCCTCCTGGTTCGCGCTGGTGGCGAGGAGCCCAAGGCGGTTCCGCTCTCGCTGGTTACGCGTCTGGAGGAATTCGACCCATCCACGATCGAGGTCACCAATGGCCGGGATGTGGTCCAGTATCGTGGCCGCCTGATGCCGATCGTCCCGATGGGCGATCAGATCCGGTGTGCAGAAGGTCAGCGCCAGCCGGTGCTCGTCTTTGCGGAAAATCACACCTCGATCGGCCTGGCGGTCGACGAGATTGTCGACGTCGTCGAAGAGCGTGTCGATCTGCAGATGAGCTCGGATCGCGAGGGTGTGATCGGTTCTGCCATCATCAAGGGCAAGGCGACCGATGTGGTCGATATCGCCTGGTATCTTGATCAGTCGCGCGCCGGCGATGTCCAGCGCCGGACCAGCCAGAAGCGCCGCCGCGTTCTCCTGGTCGACGCCGACGCTTTCGCGCGCCGCATGATCGCACCGCTTCTGGCCGCAGCCGGCTATGATGTGACCCCGACCGGCGGCATGCATGAAGTTCAGCTGAGTGCTGACGCCGAGGAGCAGTTTGATGCGCTCGTCGGCGATCCCGCTGCCCTGGAGCGCATTCGCAGCCAGGGTATGTGGGCAAACCTCCCGACCATTGCTGTGACAGACTGGCCTGAAGCTGCCGGTGCGGAAGGTTTGACCGCCGTGCTCCCGCGCTCTGACCGCAGCGCCCTAATTGCCGCTCTTGACGAAGTTTCCAAAGGGGAAGCCGCATGACCATGACGGACCAGAATGATCTCGCTACGGAAGCGATCAATGAATATGTCTCCGTACGCATCGGGGATCAGCTGTTTGGCGCGCCGGTCAATGAGATCCGCGAAGTCTTCACGCCGCAATCGGTGACCGATGTCCCGCTGGCGCCGGCTGAAGTGGCGGGTCTGCTGAATTTGCGCGGGCGTATCGTCACCGCAATCGACGCGCGCCGCCGCCTTGGATTGACGCCGCGCGAGACCGGCGATGCGGGAATGGCACTTGGTGTCGAGCGTGGTAGCGAAATCTTTGGATTAATCGTGGACAGTGT
>JBELMP010000012.1:0-11103 GCA_042095695.1 Maricaulis sp.
CGTTCATTCACAATTTGCACCATAATTTGTGCAAGCCTGCTCTCATCACCACTAACCGATGGCTATACGCTCTTCAACGCTCGCTATGTGGTCGAGCCCTTCGAGCAACATGACCTTCGTTTTATTGTGGAAGGTCGCAATCTCTCGGATGAAGAAGTGCGCCTACACACTTCATATCTGAAGGATAGCGTCCCGCTTCCTGGACGTAATTTCCGCGTCGCCATGGTGATGGATTTCTAAACATAACAATGGTTTAGCCTATATGCGTCAGCCTGCCGCGCGGCAGGCTGACGCGCGGCGAAACGCGCAGTATTCTTGCGCATCCGGCCGGTTCATAAAGTCCATATCATTTTTGGGGACAAAGGACCGGAACTATGAAACGCATTCTCCTCAGTGCCACCGCTATCGCCCTCCTTGCAGGAGCGCCCGCCGCCGCCGATGCCGGCGACTGGCTGGTTCGTCTGCGGGCCATTTCTGTTATGCCGAATGAGAGCGCTGATATCGATACGATCGGAGGCGATGTCGATATCGACACCTCAATCGTCCCGGAATTGGACATTACCTATTTCGTCCAGGACCAGTGGGCGCTCGAGCTGATCCTTGGCGTCACCCCGCATGATGTGACCGCGATCGATACGGCGCTGGGCGATGTTGATCTGGGTGACGTGACCCTGCTGCCGCCGACGCTGACATTGCAGTATCATTTCGCCCCGGATGCGAGTGTCCGCCCCTATGCCGGCCTCGGTGTCAATTATACAGCATTTTTCGATGAAGACCTGCCGGCCGGAACGACCCTGACCTCGATCGATTATGATGCCAGCTTTGGCCTTGCAGCGCAGGCCGGCATTGATTTCGACATGGGTGATGACTGGTTCATCAATGTCGACGCGAAATACATTAGCATCAATACGGACGTGACCATCAATGGCGCCATCGGCGCGGATGTCGATATCAATCCCTGGGTCGTCGGGGTTGGATTCGGTCGCCGTTTCTGAGCCTGAACTGCGGAATTTCTCCCGACTATGCCGGGCGCTCGCGCGTCCGGCATTTTTCTTGCGTCATTCTGGCGGAATCGCCTGCGTGCCCGGATTGCCGGTTGCAGGCTAATCGGCTATCTAGCCGGAAACGCATAAACAGGGGTTTTTATCATGGCAGACACGGCGACCAACGAGCCGCGCCTCACCGGTTCCGTACCGCTCTACAAGAATGTGGAGCCGCTCAATCGTGAGAAGCACGCCAAATACGGCGTCAACCAGGTTTCTGAACCGTTCAACTTTTTGAAAGAATGGCACTTCGTGCCAGCTGTTGTCGGTGAGTTCGCGATTGCGAGCGGAAGCTATCCCATCGTCTTCCTCGGTGAGAAGAAGCTCCCGGTCATCGTGATGGGCCTGCGCTCGGGCAAGAATGTCTATGTCCAGGACAATGGCCAGTTCGACCCGGATCACTACGTGCCCGCATATGTTCGCCGCTATCCGTTTGTCAGCGCGACCAATCCTGGCGCGCAGAATTCGACGGTCTGCATCGATGTTGATGCGGAATTCGTCACTGCGGAAAATCCGGAGCTTCCCTTCTTCGACGCCAGTGGCGAGCCGACCGACTATACCAAGCAGGCGATCGAATATGTCAGCGCGTTTGAGAATGATGCGCGTGTGACCGAAGCTTTCACCGAACGCCTGATCGCGTCCGGCCTGCTGGAAAAGAAAGACGTGAAGGTTGCCAATCCGCAGGATGCCAATAATCCGGTGCCCGTTGCGGACTATTTCGGCGTCTCCCAGGAGAAGCTGATGGCGCTGCCGGCCGATGAGCTGGAACGCATGAACAAGAATGGCGATCTCGGTGCAATCTATGCACACCTGGTGTCGCTGCAGCGCTGGGAACGCATCCTGCGCCGTATCTCGCAGCTGGCTCAGGAACAGCAGATCAACGTCTAGAACGTGTCCTGATCGAGTTTAAACGGCCGTGCTCATGAGCGCGGCCGTTTTTCTTTGCAGCAATTGCGGTCACCTTTCCGCGAGCTGGCTTCGACCTGAGCGCAAATCCGTCTATATCCGCTCTCGATTTACACAGTCATCGGATCGGGTCGCACCATGCGCGCATTCTTGAGCTTTTTGTTTGCCCTGCTGCTGAGCGGAGCGGGATCGGCCATCTCGGCCGCCCAACAACCTTTTGCGCTGGGCGAGGAGATTGTTGAAGCCGAACTGATTGCCGAGCGGGAGATCATATCTTCGGGCGATGCGTTTTATGTCGGTCTGCGGATGATCATACCGGAAGGCTGGCATACCTATTGGCGCAATCCGGGCGATTTCGGCCTGCCGACAGAATTGAGCTGGGATCTCCCGGAAGGTGTGACCGCCGGCGAGCCGGTCTGGCCGCTCCCGTATGAAATGCCGCTGGCTGACGGGGAGATCATGGATTACGGCTATCATGACGAGGTCGTGCTGCCGGTCCGTTTCCAGCTTGATGAGGGTTTTTCCGGCACACGCCTCGATATCGGACTGGAGGCCTATTGGCAGGTCTGCGAAGTCATCTGTGTGCCGGAAGAGCGCAGTCTGGCGCTGAGCCTGCCTGTCGCTGACGCCCCCGCCGATCATCCCGAGAATGTCTGGCATATCCGTGCCGCGTTGGAGGCCGAGCCTCAGCGGGCGGAGAATATTGATGCCCTGATCGAGCAGGTCGGAGACCGGATCATTCTCGAGCTGAGCGGCACAGGTCTAGGTGAGCCGGCAAGCTGGCGTGAGGCCCGTTTCTTTCCCTTTGATCCGGACCTGATCGCGCATGCTGTCACGCCCGATGTTTCAACTGACGCGGAGGGGCGGACCTTCCTGGTCATGGAAACCAGTTTCAAGATGGAGAGCGGTATCGGTGCGGCACGTGGTGGCCTGCTCGTTTTAGAGCGCGACCAGGGTGGCGGTATCTGGAGCCGCGAGGGTGTGGAAATCCTTGCCGTGGCGGGTGAGACCAGCCTGCCGGCCGAGCTGGCCCAGATCGAGAATGAGCCGATCGCGCTGTCAGCGCTGGGCAGCCTCCTGCTCTTCTCCTTCCTTGGCGGGCTGATCCTGAATCTGATGCCCTGCGTCTTCCCGGTCTTGTCGATCAAAGTCCTCAAATTCGTGGAGACGGCCTATTATGATCCCTTGCGGGTTCGTCGCCACGGCCTGTATTTCCTGGCCGGCGTCGTCCTGTCTTTTCTCGCCCTTGCAGCTTTGCTGATCGGATTGCGGGAGTTCGGACTGCCCGTGGGCTGGGGCTTCCAGCTGCAATTGCCGGTCGTGGTCGCAATCCTTGCGGTTCTACTCTTCGCCATCGGACTCAACCTCCTTGGTGTCTTCGAGATTGGTGGCTCGGTTATGGGACTGGGCAGTGAGCTGGCCGAAGCGCCGGGTGGGAAAGGCGCTTTCTTCACCGGCGTTCTGGCCGTGGTGGTTGCGGCGCCCTGTGTCGGGCCACTGGCTGCAGGCGCGCTGGGTCTGGCCTTGACCCAGCCCGCACCCGTTATGCTTGCCGTCGCGGCGGCGATGGGTGTCGGCCTGGCCCTGCCGTTTGTGATCTTCACCTTCGCGCCGTCTCTCCTGCGCCTGCTGCCGCGCCCCGGGCCGTGGATGGAAACGTTCAAGCAATTCCTCGCCTTCCCCATGTTCGCAGCGGCCCTGTGGCTGATCTGGGTATTGTCAATGCAGACCGGATCGCAGGGCGTGCTTTTGCTCGGCGCCGCAATCTTGACCTTCGCTTTTGCAGTCTGGGCGTTGAAGCGGGGCGGCACGATCTGGGGCATCATTGGCGCGGTGGCGATGGTGATGATGGCCGTGACGACATTGTGGATCGCACGTATTCCCCCGGTCACCGGAACGCAGATGGTCGCGCAAAACGAGATTGTCTGGTCCCGGGCTGCGGTTCTGGAACAGCAATCAGAAGGACGCGCCGTCTTTATCGATGTCACCGCGGCCTGGTGTGTGACCTGCCAGGTCAACAAGATGCGAGTGCTCAATGATGGCCAGGTGGAGGCGGCCTTCGCCGAGGCCGATGTCGCATTGATGCGAGCGGACTGGACCAATCGCGATGATGCCATCACCCAGCTGATTTATGATCACGGACAGGCTGGCGTACCGCTCTATCTCTTCTATCCCGCAGATGGCGGTGAGGCGGAGGTTCTGCCGAGTGTACTGACCCGGTCTATCGTTCTTGATGCGCTCCAGCGCGCGACGGGCTAGTTGGAGCCGCAGGAACGCGGCGCCATGCTGGCTTCGGGGATCTCACTATCATCAATCGCCGGGGCGATAGCCGCTGCGTCATTCATCAGTGCGGCGAGCTGGCGGTAGATCCGCGCCTGTGCGCCGGCGCTCTCGGCGTCATTCAGAGCATCAATACGGGCGGAGGCATCATTTGAAATGCCACGGAATATGCATTGCAGATCGCCTGGACCATTATTATCGCGCAATAGACGGCTCAGCCGCAGCGCATCGACGGCGAATTGCTCCAGTTCGAAAAAGAACGGGTCTTCAATATCCAGCGGGTCGGCGGGCGCCGCTGGTCTGGCCGCTGCATCATTGGCGCGCAGCGTGGCTTCCAGGTGTAGATCCTGCGCCCAGTCCGCGAACTCGGCGCCTGGTCCGGCCAGTGCGGGGGCATTGATCATCAGCAGGGCCAAAAGGGCCGTAACACTCATTCTCACGGAACAACTCCACTCACTTATGCCGACAAGATAAGCCAGAACCACTTTAATCCCAGTGAATCTCTTGCAAGTTTTGTGCAGGACAGGTCTATACAGCCCCCGAAACAGGCCGGATCGGCCTGGCTGTTCAATCGGAGATGTTTATGAGCGCGAAGAAGCCGTTCCGCCCGAAAGCCCGCAAACCCCGTGGTTTTGAAGACCGAACGGGGCATGTCCTGCGCGCGGAACAGCACCTGGTTCATGCGGCGACACGGGTCTATGACAGCTGGGGTTTCGAACCGCTACAGACGCCCGCCTTTGAGTATGCCGATACGCTGGGGAAATTCCTTCCCGATGAAGAGCGGCCCAATGAGGGCGTGTTCGCGCTCGAGGATGATGACGGGCAGTGGTTGTCGCTGCGCTATGATCACACGGCGCCGCTCGCTCGTTTTGTGGCGGAGCATTATCAGGACCTCAACAAGCCTTATCGGCGGTATCAGGCCGGCGATGTGTGGCGCAATGAAAAGCCCGGTCCGGGACGTTTCCGCCAATTTGTACAGTGTGATGCGGATACGGTCGGCTCCGCCTCTCCGGCTGCAGACGCGGAAATGATCGCGCTCGCTGCCCAGGTAATGCAGGCCGCGGGACTGGTGGATGGCGAATATCAGATCCGGGTCAATGATCGCCGTATTCTTGACGGCGTGCTGGAGAGCATCGGCGCGGCTGAGCCCGAACGCCGGATGCGCATCTTGCGCGCGGCCGACAAGCTTGACCGGCTCGGCCGTGAGGGTGTCGCCTTGCTGCTGGGCGAGGGTCGCAAGGATGAGTCCGGCGATTTTACCGAAGGCGCAAAGCTCGACAGCAATGGCATCGATACCGTGCTCGGCTTTCTCGACGCTGGCGGCGGCCGCCGCGACGCGGTGATCGGGCGCCTGGAGGGCCTGATCGGAACCTCGCAGACCGGGCAGGCCGGCCTCGCTGCCCTGTCGGAAATCCACGATGTCCTCAATGCAATCGGCGTTGATGACAGCCAGGCTGGTTTCGATCCGTCGATCGTTCGTGGGCTGGGCTATTACACGGGCCCGGTTTATGAGGCGGAATTGCTGGCCACGGCTCATTATGATGATGGCAAGCCGATCCAGTTCGGCTCCGTCGGGGGTGGCGGGCGCTATGATGACCTGGTTGCCCGTTTCACCGGGCAGGCCGTCCCGGCGACCGGTTTTTCTTTCGGTGTCAGTCGCTTCGCCGCGGCCCTGTCCGCTCTGGGCCGGGGCTCCGCCGATGGGGCAACACCCCTGGTGATTATTGTTGCTAGCGAGAAAGACCGGGCCGCCGATTATCTGGGCATGGCGGCAGAACTCCGCGCTGCCGGGCTGCGCGCCGAAGCCTTCCTCGGCGGGGGTAATATGGGCAAGCAGATGAAGTATGCTGATCGGCGCGGCGCGCATGCGGCAATCATTGTGGGCTCGAATGAGCGCGAGGAGGGCGAGGTGACGATTAAGGATCTCAAGCTCGGTGCGCGCCTGGCGGCTGATATCGAGGATAACAAGGCCTGGCGCGAGGAACAGCCGGCCCAGATCACCGTTAAGCGTCAGACCTGGGTAGCAGAAGTTCAGAAGATCATCGCACGTTCAAAGGATTAGATCGCGTCGGAAGACCCATCCTGTTGTTTTCCACAATCAGGGGCAGTTTTTCAGGGGAATGGGGTTGACGTATACGTAAGCCCGCGTCAACGTCGAACACAGGACAGGGCCTGACCGTCCAGTCCTTGGCGTTTCGGGGAGGAGACGCCCTTTATCGACCAACCGTAAATTTAAGGGGCTGGATTTATCCAGCCCCTCTTTTTTCGTGGATCCGAAAGCCTATCGACCGCCCTCAAGCCGGCCGGACTCCAAGCGGTTCAGCCAGTCCGTGAGATCATCACCGACTTGTTCCTCGCCATTGACCCAGACCCGGCGACGCCCGGCATCATCGGTTTCAATGCGGAGTGTCTCGACATCACCGGCTGGCATGTCCTCGTGTTCATAGAATTCACGGCGCATCTCGAACCGATACTCGCGATGCCGATCCGCGCGCTCCAATTCGCGTTCAGCACGCTCGATCTCGCGTTCTGCGCGGGCCATTTCCCGCTCAGCGATTTCCATTTCCCGTTCCACATGGATATGCACACGGCGCTCGTGTTCGATATCACGGGCTGCATCGCGCAATTCAATCCGCACATCCGCCATGGCTTCACGGATTTCCTCGCGGGCCTCATTCATGGCTTCGCGAACTTCCTCGCGCTCTTCATCACTGAGATCATCCCAGCTGCGGCCGCCATCATAATAGGCGCCTTCCAGATCCTCCGGCAGGTCGTTGAAGATTTCATGCAGTGTCGACATGATGTCTTCTTCGAGACCGGCGAGGTCCAGATCAATGATCACATCCCGTGAGATATGTTCGCCCAGGCGCGCTGCATGTTCGGCACGCTCCGCGATATGGGCCATGTGACGGGCGTTGAAGCTGGTCTGGACATCCCCATCGACCACCCGGATTTCATCACCATCAACAATGACGAAGGAACCGCGGCCAGAAACGATTTCCTCGCCATCTATGACGACCATGCCATCATCGATTTCAATCACCTGGCCATTGATTTCCAGAATGCTTTCATCGCCGGAATTGGAGATATGCACGGTCCGGTCACCGTCCGCCCCACGAATTTCGACAATCGTCCCCTCACCATCGCCCAGCTGAATCTGGGACCCATGAGCGAGATGGATGCGGGTTTGGTGGCGGTCATCATCCAGCGCGTAAGCTCCCACGCCAATGAGGAGTGCGGCTGCGCTGCCAAGCAAAACTTTCTTCATCTGTCTGTCCCTCACAGTACCAATCTGGCCGTGATCCTGCCGGAGCAGAACTTACGCCTCTTGTTCCGGATGCTGAACAATTGGTCAGATTTCGGACGGGGTCGCAAAAGAAAATCAGCGGCTGAGGCGAGTCAGCCGCTGACGTTTCGGGGGGATGTGTCGTGGCTGTTTCGTGTGACCCGCGACAATCACATCATGTCTGCGCTTAGCCTTCGGGAAGTTGTCCCCTTCGTGACCGATTGTCCACACAGTGACAGACGCGTTAGATAGGGGCTGTTCTGTGGCGATGTTCGGCCTTGCCGCCCCGACACGGGCACGGCAGATTGCCTGGACCTCAAGAATGGAGTTCCGCGTGATCAATCCTTCCCGCCGCGATGTTCTGGGCTGGACTGCCAGCGCAGCCGCCCTGATGGGAGCCCCCTCAATCGCTGAAACCTTGCCCGGTATGAGTCTGAGCGAGAAGCTCGGCGAAATGCTGTTGATGGGCTTTATCGGGTCGACGGCGGATACGGCGGGTGCAGACGTGATCGAGGCCCATTTGCAGGCGCGCCGGATCGGTGGCGTTCTCTTCCTGCGCCATAATGTGCGGTCCGCTGAGGGCGCTGAAGGGCTTGCCGCGCGCTTCCGAGCGGCCGCGCCCAAAGCCTGGATGGCACTGGATCAGGAAGGCGGGCTTGTCCAGCGCCTGTCCCGCGATCTTGGCTATACCTGGATCCCACGCGCGATGCAGGTGGTGGAGGAACGCGGACTGGACGGGGCGTCCGACATTTATGGTATTGGCGCGCGGGAGTTCGTCGCCGCCGGTTTCAACATGAATCTGGCGCCGGTTGCCGATCTACACGAGGACGGGAATGCGGTGATCGGACGCCATGGTCGCGCCTATGGCACGGATGGGGAAACAATCGCCGCCTATGCCAGCCGCTTCGTCGATGCGTTCCGGGATGCGGGCAGCACATGTGTGATTAAGCATTTCCCGGGACATGGCCGGTCCCGCGGGGATAGCCATTATGGCTTTGTCGATATAACCGAGACCTGGTCCGAGGCTGAGCTGGATCCCTTCCGCCGGCTGATCGACAGCGGTCATGCGGACATGATTATGGGCGGGCATTTGACCCATCAAACCCTTGATCCGAGTGGCGTGCCTGTCACGTTTTCCCGACCCATCCTGGAGGGGCTTTTGCGCGAGCAGATGGGCTTTGGCGGGGTGATCATGACCGATGACCTCGATATGGGCGCGATCCGCGAGAATTATGATCAGCGCGAAGCCGTCCTGCGCTCCATCGAAGCCGGCAATGATATCATCATGCTGTCCAACTCTGCCGCGCCCAATATGGAACTCCCGCAAGCCATTCTCGGCTGGGTCGAGGAGGCCATGGAGGCGGGGCGGTTCGATGAAGCCAGGATCGACCTGTCGGTCGCCAGGATCCTGGCCGCCAAGGCAAGCCTGCAGGAAAAAGGCCCGCTCTGACGAACGGGCCTTGATCACGTGGGTAATGGCAATACCCGTTATTCGCCGGCCTCACCGCGCAGATAGGTGTCGAGGAAATCGATATAGGCATCGGACGCGGTGATGCGATTATCACGCCTCCGGAAGCCATGGCCCTCATCGGGGAAGAGGACATACTCGACCGGTACGTCATTCGCACGAACAGCGGCGACAAGCTCATCGCTTTCCACTTGCAGGACACGCGGGTCATTGGCGCCCTGAATCACCAGCAGCGGTCGCTGGACGTTCTCGGCATGGAAGAGGGGGGAGATGGCGCGGTGACGCTCGCCATCTGTCGCCGGATCGCCCATTTCATCATACAGGGCTTCGCGGAAACTCTCCCACCATGGGGGAATGGATTCCAAGGTCCGGACCCAGTTGGTGACGCCGAAGATATTGATCCCGACTTCGAATGCCTCCGGATGAAAGGCCAGGGCGGCCGCAACCATGAAGCCGCCATAGGAGCCGCCGATCACGCCGACCTGGTCATCGGCGACCCAGTCCAGCGACCGCAGATAGTCACCGGCAGCGACAATATCGCGAAGATCCTCCTCGCCATGACGGCGGTCATCCATGTGGAAAAAGGTTTTGCCATAGCCCGATGATCCGCGGTTGTTCGCGGCATAGACGGCATAGCCGTGATTGACCATGTGCTGGATGGTAGCTGAATAGCCGATCCGGCTTTGACCACCAGGTCCGCCATGAACCCAGACAAGGGCCGGAACCGGATTGTCGGCGGAAGCGCCGTGCGGCCGATAGAGAATGCCCGGGATTTCCAGCCCGTCAAAGCTCTCGAACCGGACCACTTCAGCATCCACCATCTCTGCTTCGGTGATTGCCGGGTTGAGAGCGTTGGTCAGCTGGCTGTGATCCTGACTGGCCAGATCGACCAGGTGCAGGTTCGATGGCGAGGTCGCCGCATTGATCAGAAAGGCGATCTGGCTCTCATCGCGGTTGAAGCGCACATTGCGCAATTCGCCGGCGGGCAGTTCCGGCAGGGCGATTTCCTCGCCGCTGGTCTGATCGACAATGCTGACCAGGGTGGAGGCATCGGCATTGATGCCGGAGACACGATAGCGGCCGGATGGCGAATAGCTGACGAAGGAAACATCCCAGTCGGCCTCGATCAAGGCGGCGCGATCGCCGGTCGCCAGATCATAGGTCCATGCCTGGTTGAACTCTCCAAACTCATTGGTCGCATAGACGAGGGCAGCGCTGTCCGGCGTGAAGGTGTAGGCGCCATAAGCGATATTGCCTTCATGCTCGGTGATGAGCTGCGGCGTCTGATCTTCTGAGGAAAGATCGACGAGCAGGACATCGCTGTCCGCCGATGTCCGATTGCGCACAAGGGCGAGCCAGCGTCCGTCAGGGCTTACCGCACCGATTTCCATGGCCTCGGAATTCTCGAAGACCACGGCGGATTCGAAGGCGACCGTATCGAGGGCGTAGATGTCGAATGCAGCGGCATCGCGTTCATTCGTGGCGATCCAGACATCATTCCCGTCCGGGGACCAGCCCAGGAATTGCGATTTGACATTGTCGCCGGGTGTGAGATCGACCAGGCGGCCATCGGCTTCGCGCAGATAGATGTGGTTGAGCTCATCGCCGCCGCCATCGGCCGTGACCAGGATGCGGTCATCCTCGGGCAGCCAGCTGACCGCAAATGTTGCATCGGTTGTCGAGCTTGTGAGCTGTTCGCGCTCGCCGGTCGCAGGATCGACGGCATAGGCGTTGAAAACGCCCGTTTCATCCGAGCTGATCAGGATACGGCCATCACCGGCTGAAAAGCTGTGCCCGCCCGAAGAGACCATGCCGAAAGACGTGGTCTCGTGGAAGGTCTCGGCGGAATAAGTGACACGCTCGACCGAGGTGCTGGTCGACGCCGCTTCTACTTCTGTGCCGGTGCCGCCTGCTTGTGGTGCTTCCGCACAGCTGGCAAGCAAGGCGAGAGATGCGATCGATGTCGCGAGATACTTCATGGTAGTCTCCCCATTTGATGGCGCGATTAAACCGTGTTGGGTGACAACCAGCAAGGGAAACTCGCGCCTCAGGGGAAAGCATCTCAGCGGCTTTATGGACGCATGATCAAAAGAAAAGGCCCGCTCATTCGAACGGGCCTT
>JBELMP010000012.1:11203-27551 GCA_042095695.1 Maricaulis sp.
AGGCTGGGCCTGACGGCATGATTACATCATGCCGCCCATTCCGCCCATGCCGCCCATGTCCGGCATGGCCGGGGCAGCGCCTTCTTCTCGCGGAGCGTCGGCGACAGCGGCTTCCGTGGTGATCAGCAGGGAGGCGACAGAGGCCGCGTCCTGCAGAGCCGTACGGACAACTTTCGCCGGGTCGATGACGCCGAATTCGAGCATATCGCCGTATTCTTCGGTCTGCGCATTGAAGCCGAAAGTGGCGCTGTCATTCTCGAGGATTTTACCGACAACGATGGAGCCTTCCACGCCGGCATTCTCGACGATCTGACGGACCGGTGCCTGCAGGGCGCGGGCGACAATGCGAACACCCTGAGTCTGGTCGGCATTGTCGCCTTCCACACCATCCAGCGTGAGCGATGCACGCAGCAGAGCCGTACCACCACCGGTGACAATGCCTTCTTCAACCGCAGCGCGGGTTGCGTTCAGAGCATCATCGACGCGGTCTTTCTTCTCTTTCACTTCGATCTCGGTGGCACCGCCGACCTTGATCACGGCAACACCGCCAGCGAGCTTGGCCAGACGTTCCTGGAGCTTCTCGCGGTCGTAATCAGAGGAGGTGTCCTCGATCTGGCGACGGATCTGGCCGACGCGTGCTTCGATGTCCGCGCGCTCGCCTGCACCATCAACGATGGTGGTGTCGTCCTTGGTGATGTTGATGCGCTTGGCCGTGCCGAGCATGTCGAGGGAAACCGTTTCCAGCTTGATGCCAAGGTCTTCAGAGATGACCTGGCCGCCGGTCAGGATGGCGATGTCTTCCAGCATAGCCTTGCGGCGATCGCCGAAGCCCGGCGCTTTGACCGCCGCGATTTTCAGACCACCGCGGAGCTTGTTGACCACGAGGGTCGCCAGCGCTTCGCCTTCCACGTCCTCGGCAATGATGAGGAGCGGGCGGCCGGACTGGACCACGGATTCCAGGATCGGCAGCATCGGCTGCAGGGAGGTCAGCTTCTTCTCGTGCAGCAGGATGAAAGGCTCTTCCAGGTCAGCCAGCATCTTGTCGGCATCGGTGACGAAGTAGGGAGACAGGTAGCCGCGGTCGAACTGCATGCCTTCCACAACGTCGAGCTCGGTTTCCAGAGACTTGGCTTCTTCGACCGTGATCACGCCTTCATTGCCGACTTTTTCCATCGCGTGGGCGATGTCATTGCCGATCTGAGCGTCGCCATTGGCAGAGATGGTGCCAACCTGGGCAACTTCTTCAGAGCCTTTGATCGGAGTTGCCTGAGCCTTGATGTCCTCGACGATGATGGCGGTCGCCTTGTCGATGCCACGCTTGAGGTCCATCGGGTTCATGCCGGCAGCGACGGACTTCATGCCTTCGCGGACGATGGACTGGGCGAGGACCGTCGCGGTCGTGGTGCCGTCACCGGCGACATCATTGGTCTTCGATGCGACTTCGCGGATCATCTGTGCGCCCATATTCTCGAACTTGTCGGCGAGTTCGATTTCCTTGGCGACAGAAACGCCGTCCTTGGTGGTGCGCGGTGCACCAAAAGACTTTTCGATCACGACATTACGGCCTTTCGGGCCGAGCGTGACTTTTACGGCGTTAGCGAGAATGTCGACGCCCTTGAGCATGCGGTCGCGGGCATCGGAGGAGAATTGTACGTCTTTAGCAGCCATTGGCCTTAATTCCCTTGCTTCGGGTTAGAATTGGGTCGGACAGCCGCTTAGGCGTCCATGATACCCAGAATGTCGGACTCTTTCATGATCAGCAGCTCGTCACCATTCAGGGTGACTTCGGTGCCGGACCATTTGCCGAACAGGATGCGGTCACCCGCCTTGACGTCGAGGGCGCGGACAGAGCCGTCATCCTTGATCGCACCGCCACCAACGGCGACGACTTCACCTTCCTGCGGCTTTTCCTTGGCGGTATCGGGGATGATGATGCCGCCGGCGGTCTTGGACTCTTCTTCGACGCGCTTTACCAGGACGCGGTCATGCAGAGGACGAAAGGTCATCTTGGTATTTCTCCAACAAGAGGACTGATGAATTCATGCACTCAGGCCAGGGAAATGCGCTTTAGCACTCACCCCAGCTGACTGCTAACAGCGGCCAGATAAGTGGCTAGCGAAAGACCGTCAAGGGGCGGGTGCTGAATCTTTTTTCGCGATGGTGACTGGATTTTCGGTCAGCGAGCGTTCATGGAACCGGGATTAAGCCTTTGGCTGGAAAGCCTGTCACATTCCTGGTTACAATGGCCATCAACAGGCGCACAAAAGAGGTACGCGTTATGAAGTTGACTAAAGCTCTCATTGTCGGTCTTGCCGCTCTGGCGGTGACCGCATGTACGACCACGGACCCGGTTACCGGCGAAACCCGCACGAATAATACCGGCCGCGGTATCCTGCTCGGCGCTGCTGCCGGCGCGGCTCTGGGCTATCTGACGAACACGTCTGATAGTGAGGAAGGCCGCACGAATGCCCTGATTGGTGCCGGTATCGGTGCCCTGGCGGGCGGCGCGATCGGCAACTACATGGACCGTCAGGAAGCCGCCATGCGCGAAGCCCTGTCTGATACCGGCGTCGGCGTTCGCCGCGAGGGCAATAATCTGATGCTGATTATGCCGGGCGACGTCACTTTCGCGACCAACTCGTCTGACATCAGCCCGCAATTCTATGCGATCCTCAATGATGTCTCTGTGGTTCTGAACCGCTACCCGGCGACCTATGTCGATGTCATTGGCCACACGGATTCGACCGGTTCGGCAGTTTATAATCAGCAGCTGTCCGAAGCTCGGGCGCTGTCGGTTGGCGGTTATCTGATCGCCCAGGACGTATTGCGCGATCGTCTCTACATTGCCGGTCTGGGCGAGCGCGCCCTGCTGATCAATCCGGAGACATCCGCCTATGACCGTCAGCAGAACCGTCGTGTCGAAATCCTGATTCGCCCGCACACCTCCTAAGAGGCGGCGGCGAAGGGCGGCGGTACGCCCCAGGCGACCGAAGACCCCAAGACAAGAATGCGGCTCAGCCTGGCTGGGCCGCATTTTCTTTGTTGTGAATAAGCGTGCTCCGCCGGCGGTTTACCTTCGTTAACCAAAGGACAACCCGGCTGGTTACAGCTTAGCTTCAGGCAGACGTGCCGATTCGCAAAAGCTTGAGGACTGCGATGGCCAAGGCGGCAGACATTCTTATTGTGCTCACCTATGTGATGGTGGCCGTGGTTGCGGCGCTCGGATTTGACTATCTGGGCCTGATGTCGACGACATCGTCCTGGATGATGGGCGCGATCGTCTTCATCGTCGCGGGCATGGCGCATTCGGCCGCGGCGCGAACCGCGGAGCGTTCGTCCATGGAAGACGAAATCCAGAAACTGCGGGCTGCCAATCTGGCCCTTGCTGAAGAGTTCGAAGCGGCCCAGGCACGCCTGGATGAAATAGCCGACGAGCTGCGCGCGGAATCCGTTGAACGCGATAACGCCCTGGTTCACGAGGTGAGGGTGCTTGAGGATCTCGTTCGCAGGGTTGGCGACAATCCGGCCGAGGCGCGGACGGAGACCGGTTCAGAGGCCTCCAATCAGGTAGATATCGAGACCGTCCGCAATGCCCTGGCCGACAATCGGGTCGATCTTTACCTCCAGCCTGTCGTCACCTTGCCGCAGCGCCGCGTGTCATTTTATGAGGGCTTTACACGCCTTCGCGACGCCACGGGACGCGTCATCACGCCTGCCGCCTTCATGCAGGCGGCGGAGAAAGCCGGTCTGATGACCGAGGTGGACAACCTTCTGCTGTTCCGCTGCGTGCAGATTGTCCGCAAGCTTACGGTCCATGACCGCAAGGTAGCGATCTTCTGCAATATTTCGCTGAATTCCCTGTCGGATGAGACTTTCTTCCCGACTTTCCTCGACTTTATCCGCCAACACCGAAACCTCGCCTCCTCGCTGATTTTCGAAGTCACTCAGAAGGCCTTCGATGAGCGAGATTCAATCGCCGCGCGGAATATGTCCCGCATGGTCGATTTCGGTTTCCGCTTCTCAATCGACCAGGTTTCTAATGTCAATCTTGACCTCGATCAGCTCCAGCGCGCCGGAGTTCGTTTCGTGAAGATTGGCGGCCAGCGCCTGCTTCAGGCGATTGATGAATTCGAACCCATCGCCGGTGTCAGTTCTGGCGATATTGCTCCCGAAGACCTCGCCAGTGTTTTCGCCCGCTATGGCATTGATCTTATTGCCGAGCGCATCGAAGAAGAGGCGATGGTCGTGGAAGTGCTGGAGCTCGATATTGCCTTCGGACAGGGACATTTGTTCGGGACACCTCGACCGGTGAAGGATGAGGTGATCGAGGATTCGGCAGAGCCGCTCATCAGCCTCGCCGGATAAGTTATTGACCGGATCGCGCGGGCCTGCTTCAAGCGCTGCATGAAGCAAGCGACATTGTCCGAGTTGAGCGACGCCTATGACACGCTGTTCTGCGATGTCTGGGGCGTGATCCGTGATGGCCGTTCGCTGCTACCCGCTGCCATGGATGCGCTTTGCCAGTTCCGCGCTGCCGGAGGGCGGGTCTGCCTGGTGTCCAACTCGCCTCGTCTGAATGATGGTCTGGAGGCGCAGCTGCGCGCGCAGGGTCTGCCAGCCGAGGCCTATGACGCGATCGCCACCTCCGGCGATGCGATCCATGCAGAATTGCGCGCCCGCACGCCCGGCAAGGCCTTTTCCATCGGGCCGAGCTGGGATGACACCCTCTATGGTGGGCTGGACCTCGATTTTGTCGGCATTGAAGAGGCTGACTTTATCAGCGTTACAGGGCCGGATGATTACTGGAACGGCAAGCCGGAAGACTATGATGCGATCTTCAAGGTCGCGCTCGAGCGGCGCCTCGACCTCGTTTGCGCCAATCCAGACATTGTCGTGCAATCGGGCGATCAGCTGGTCTATTGCGCCGGTGCCATCGCGCGTCGCTATCGCGAGCAGGGCGGCAAGTCGGTCGTCGCTGGCAAGCCGCATCGGCCGATCTATCGATTGGCGGTTGAGGCGCTGGGCGGTGAGGGCGTGGTCGACCTGGAACGGACACTCGCCATCGGGGACGGGCCGGAAACAGATATTGCGGGCGCGGACCGTATCGGTGTTGATGCTCTGTTTATTGCAGGTGGTATTCTGTTTGAAGAAATGCGCGACGGCGGTTTCGATGTCGAAACCGCCGTCCAAGCGCTTGCAGATTATGGTGTCGCGGCCCGTTGGGGTGCGCCTCACCTTGTCTGGAACTGACCAGGCGCCCTAGTCGAAGAGCGAGTCGATCGAGTTCTGGTCCAGGTCCGGCACATCACCGCCGGCTTCGGAGAACATCGCATCGATATCATCCTGGCTGGTTTCAGGACCACCGATGGCGGGGCCGTTGAGCAATTGCTCGCGGGCACGCTTTTCCTCATCCGTCTCGACATGACCGCCCTGTTCAGCATCGCGGACACCCATGACTTCGGCAAAACGGGCAACGCGATTCTCCACGTGGCGGAGACTATTGACCACTTTTGAGACGCGCTGTCCGGCCAGGTCCTGGAATGAACAGGATTCGATGATTTCCATCATCTTGGCTTCGACATTGGCCCGATAGGTATCGTAGTCCGACTCGTCATCGCACAGCACGCTTTCCGCTGCCGACATGATGACTTCCGTCGCTTTTTCGGTGTCCGTCACGACAGCCTCGAGCTCGGCGCCCGCTGTCGGGATGCGTTGCGTCTTGATGTCGTTCGGACGAAGTGCGGCAATCTCATCCCGGGTCCGGGAGATATAGTCCGCGATATAATTGAATTCTTCGCAGATCGATTGGTCGAGAGAGCTGAAAAACAGCTTCATCGTATCCGTCAGCTGATGCGCCAGCTTCAGAACTTCCATGATCTGCGCATCTTGCAGATCGCTGGCCTTCAAGGTGGCGAGCGATGTGCGAACCTGCGCGGCAACATTGGCGGCGGGCATGGGGCCCTCCTTCCTTAGCATTCCCAAACCGAATTACTTCCCAGGCAATACGCCCTAGAAGTCGCCAAGAACGGCAGTCATTTTCGCTTTGAGCGTCCCGGCATTGAACGGTTTAACGATGTAGTTGTTCACGCCGGCCTTTTTGGCGGCAACAACGTTTTCCGTTTTAGATTCAGCCGTAACCATGATGAAGGGCGTAGACTTCATGCTTTCGTCAGCACGCACCTTCTGCAGCAGCTCGTAACCGGTCATCGGTTCCATGTTCCAGTCTGAGATCACCAGACCGTACTTATTCTTCTGCATTTTCTCATAGGCTTCTTGCCCGTCCGCAGCATCATCAACATTCTCAAAGCCAATCTGCTTGAGCAGGTTGCGAATGATACGGATCATGGTTTTGTAATCATCAACAACCAGGATCGGCATAGTCATCTCGACAGCCATGCGTAGTCTCCATCCACTCGGCGTGTTTATCCACTAAGGACAGCTGTTTCGCTGTCTTCACATGCACCCTAGACAATCACGGATAAAAATCGGTTAAAGCGGACGAAAAGTTGGAGAACCTCATGTCCGAGCAACAAGGCATCGAACTCGAAGAAATGGAAATTGGCCTTTCTGCAGAAGCAGTTAAGGTGGTTACAGAAGAAGATCTGGAACTGTTCGCGAAAGTGTCCGGCGACTATAATCCGGTGCACATGGACGAAGAATTCGCACGAAAAACGCCTTTTCGTGGACGAATTGCACATGGCGCACTCATCGCCTCATTCATTTCCGGCGTGCTGGGAAACCAGCTTCCTGGGCCGGGCGCGATCTTCCTCGGGCTGAATATGCGCTTCGCCCTGCCGACACGGATCGGCGATGAGGTGACGACGCGGGTGACGGTGAAAGCGGTTGATCTGAAATCGCGCAAGGCGGTGATGGACTGCGTCTGCCTGGCCGGCGACAAGGAATTGATGCGTGCGGAAGCAGAAGTCATGGTGCGCAAGCGCCGCAAAAAATCCGCTGGCTGATCGATGCAGATTTGGAAGGGATATTCCGGGCTTGGCGAGACCGCGCATGGTGCGGTGATCGCCTTGGGCAATTTCGACGGGGTTCATGCAGGGCATGAACGGGTGATCCGTCTGGCCGCGATAATGGCAAAACGCCTGGACGCACCGCTCGGCGTGGCCCTGTTCGATCCCCATCCGCGCCGATTCTTTGCGCCTGATGCCCCGCCCTTCCGACTGATGAGCGCCGCGCGTCGCAATGCGCGGCTGGAAACGCTGGGTGTCGACCGGGTTTTCGAACTCCCCTTTGACCGGGCAATGTCGCAAATGTCTCCCGGGGACTTCGTGCGCCAGGTCCTCGTGGAGGGGCTGGGCATTCGCGGCGTTGTCACCGGCGCTGATTTTCATTTCGGCAATAAGCGCGCCGGATCAACTGCCGATCTTGCAGCGCTTGGCGCCGAGTTTGGATTTGAGGCGGATTTCGCCGACCTTCTCGATAACGGTGTGGACAAGGTGTCCTCGACCCGGATCCGGAAATGCCTCAGCGATGGCGATGTCCAGGCCGCGTCGGTTCTGCTTGGCCAGACATGGACTGTCGATGGCATTGTGCTGCACGGTGACAAGCGGGGCCGGACGATTGGCTTTCCGACCGCCAATCTCGAACTCGCCGATTACACGCGCCCCGCGCTGGGCGTCTATGCGGTGACCATTGGGATCGATGGAGAAAAGCCGCATCGGCCCGGTGTCGCGAATTTCGGCAACCGGCCCACCGTGGACGGCATGACAGAGCGTCTGGAGATACATCTCTTCGATTTTGATCAGGACCTGTATGGCAAGTCCCTGGGCGTGTCTTTCGAGGCTTTCCTGCGCCCGGAGAAAGTCTTCAGCGGGCTTGATGCGCTAAAAGCGCAGATCGCCGAGGATGCTGCGACCGCGCGTCGCTTGCTGACGGGGGCGGCTGGACCGGTCTGAGCGGCTCTGTTACACGGCAGGACATGGTCCCGTTCACGTTATCGATATTCCCGGCGAGCCTGTACATCGTCCCATCGGCCGGTCGAATTACCGGCCCGGACCGCTCTGCTCAGACATAGCGGTTCCGGGATTGCCCATTCTCCTTCGATTGATGTGACACTAAGCGCAAGGCTTGAGATCCGATGACGGACACCACTGCCTCCAATGGCACCGAGACTGAAACCGCCCGCGACTATAAAGAAACGCTTTTCCTTCCTGCGACCGAGTTCCCGATGCGGGCCGGACTGCCGAAGCAGGAGCCGGCCTGGCTGGAGCGCTGGGAGGCGCTGAACCTTTATCAGGAGCTGCGCAAGCGCAGCGCCAAGAAGGAGCGCTGGGTCCTGCATGACGGTCCGCCCTATGCCAATGGGCATATCCATATCGGTACCGGGCAGAACAAGATTCTCAAGGATATCGTCGCGCGCTCTCACCAGATGCTCGGTTATGACTCACCTTATCGACCGGGTTGGGACTGCCACGGCCTGCCGATTGAGTGGAAGGTGGAGCAGGAATTCCGCGCCAAGGGCAAGCGCAAGGAAGATATTCCGATGAAGGAATTCCGCGCCGAGTGCCGGAAATATGCCGAGCACTGGGTGAATGTGCAGCGCGATGAATTCAAGCGGCTCGGTGTGATCGGGAATTGGGACGACCCCTACACCACCATGGCCTATAGCTCCGAAGCCGCGATTGTTCGGGAATTCCTGAAATTCGTGGAGCAGGGCCTGGTCTATTGCGGGTCCGCACCGGTAATGTGGTCACCGGTTGAGCAGACTGCGCTGGCCGAGGCAGAGGTCGAGTATCAGGACAAGGTTTCCTCGACCATCTATGTCCGCTTCCCGGTTCGCGGCGTGCGCAAGGACGGGACGGCCATTCCCAAACCGCTGATCGGCGCCAGCGTTGTCATCTGGACGACCACGCCGTGGACGATACCAGCCAATCGCGCGATCTGTTTCTCGCCGGATGTCACCTATGGTCTTTACAAGGTGGAAGGCGTGGATGATGCGGACTTCAAACCCTGGACTATGCCGGGTGATCTGCTCGTGGTCGCTGACGCGCTTTGGGAGGAGACTGCCAAGGCTGCGAAAATCGTCCGCGCCGAACGTATCATGTCGGTCGACCCGGATGGTCTGATCTGTTCCCACCCGCTCGCTGATGCCGATCGTTTCTGGAATTATCCGGTACCCATGCTCGCTGGCGATCATGTCACTGACGAGGCTGGCACGGGCTTTGTCCATACCGCGCCGGGGCATGGCGCCGATGACTATGCGGCCTGGATGGCGCACCCGGAATGGCATGAAAAGAACCAGCCGGTGCCGCACACGGTCAGCGAGGACGGTTCCTATTACGAAGACATCCCGCTCTTTGGCGGGCTGCATATCATTCGCCTGGACGGCAAGAAGCAGGGGCAGGACGGTCCGGCGAACAAGGCGGTCATGGACAAGCTGATCGAGGTTAATCGCCTGCTGGCGCGCGGCCGGCTTGAACACTCCTATCCGCATTCCTGGCGCTCCAAGGCACCGGTGCTGTTTCGCAATACACCGCAATGGTTCGTGGCGATCGACCGACCGATGAAGACGGGCGGGACGCTGCGCGACGCCGCGCTCCAGGCCATCAGCGATACCGATTGGACGCCGGCGATTGCGGAAAACCGGATCCGGGCCATGGTCGAGGACCGGCCGGACTGGCTGGTTTCGCGCCAGCGCGCCTGGGGCGTGCCGCTGACCATCTTTGTCGAGAAGGGCACAGGTCGCGTTCTCAATGACCACAAGGTTCACGAACGCATTGTACGCGCTGTCGAGGAAGACGGAGCCGATGCCTGGTTCGAGCGCGATGCCAGCGAATTCCTCGGGGATGCCTATGATCCAGACGCCTGGGACAAGGTCACCGATATTCTTGATGTCTGGTTCGATAGCGGGTGTACGCACACATTCGCCCTGGAAGACCGCAAGGAGCTGACCTGGCCGGCCAATCTGTATCTGGAGGGATCAGATCAGCACCGCGGCTGGTTCCAGTCATCCTTGCTGGAAAGCTGCGGCACGCGAGGTCGTGCACCCTATCAAGGCGTGCTCACCCATGGTTTCGTGATGGCTGGCGATGGGCGCAAAATGTCCAAATCGCTGGGCAATACCATGGAGCCGAATACCATCGCCCAGAAATACGGGATCGAGATCATGCGGATGTGGGTCTCGGCCCAGGACTTCACGCAGGATTTGCGGATTTCCGAAGAAATCCTGCAAACGAGCGTCGATGCCTACCGCAAGCTACGCAATACGCTGCGCTATCTCTTGGGTGCCCTGCATGGTTTCGATGATACCGAGGTGATCGCGCTCGATCGCATGCCGTCGCTCGAGCGCTGGGTTCTGCACCGCCTGCACGAGCTCGATACGGTCGTACGTGAGGGCTATGCCAATTATGACTTCAAGAAAGTCTATTCCGCCCTGTTCAATTTCTGCGTGGTCGACCTGTCCGCCTTCTATCTCGATGTCCGCAAGGATAGTCTTTACTGTGATCGTCCGGACAGCGACCGCCGTCGCGCCTGCCGCACTGTCATGCATAAAGTCTTCATGCGGCTGACGGCCTGGCTGGCGCCGATCATGCCATTCACCATGGAAGAGGCCTGGCTTTCGCGCTTCCCGTCCGAAGATGACAGCGTGCATTTCCGGGAATTTCCGACCACTCCGGTGGACTGGACCGATGGCGCTTTGGCCGAAAACTGGCAGACAATTCGCCGCCTGCGCCGGGTTGTAACCGGGGCCCTCGAGGTGGAGCGCCGCGAAAAGCGGATCGGGTCCAGTCTTGAAGCCGCGCCGGATGTCTTCATCACTGATCCGGTATACCGCCAGGCGCTGGCTGCGGAAGCGAGCGGCGCGATTGACGATTTCCTCGCGGAACTCGCCATCACCAGCCAGGCACGGCTGATTGATGGTGATGGTGGATCAGATGATTTCCGGCTGGATGATGTGGATGCGATTTCTGTCGTCTGCCGCAAGGCTGAAGGCCAGAAATGTGCCCGCTCCTGGAAGTACTCGCCGGAAGTCGGCAGTGATCCGCGCTATCGTGATGTCACCCCCCGCGATGCGGAGGCCGTGGCCTATTGGGATGCGCTGAATGCCTGATCTGTCGCGTCTTTGGCAGCAGCTTTACCAGCCGGGAAACGCCCGGCTGGGGCTGGGGCTTGCCGGGCTGATCATAGTCGTGGACCAGATCACCAAATGGCTCGTGCTCAATGTGCTCCGCCTGTCGCCGCCAGGGTGTTTGGACTTCCAGCTGGCCAGCGGCAGCGAGCGCATGCTGTTGCCCAACACGTGTGAGCGGATCGAGATCTCCGGCATTTTTGATCTGACCATGGTCTGGAATAAGGGCGTGAGCTTTGGTCTGTTCGGCGCCGATAATCTGGCCGGCCGACTTGTGCTGATACTCTTCTCTATCGCGGTTGCCGGCTATCTCGTGGCCGGCCTGTTTGGACATGGCGCGTTGCGACCGGAGCGCCGACTGCAGGTCATCGCCTTTGGCATGATTATCGGTGGCGCACTCGGCAATGTGGTTGACCGGATACTTTTCGGTGCGGTCGTCGACTTCTTTGATTTCTCCGGCCTGATGTTTCCTTGGGTTTTCAATATCGCCGATGTCTCCATCAATATCGGCGTCGGCCTGATCCTGCTCGACATGATTCTGGATGCCCGCACCGGGCGTGCAACGTAATGTTAATGGGGAACGGGCTGGAGCTTGGGTCAAAGCTTCGCTAAAGATAGCGCGAGAAGAATTGGAGTAGCTCAGCCATGCGTATGCGTTCCGCACTTTTCCTGGCCCTTGCGGCACCGATTGCCGTTTCAGGCTGTTCCAGCGTTTCCAATGCCCTTGGCGCGGAGCGCTCGGCGCCGGATGAGTTCCGCGTTGTGACGATCGCGCCGCTGTCGGTGCCGCCGGAGTATAATCTGCGGCCGCCGCGCCCCGGTGAGCCGCGTCCGGAAGAGATTTATCCGGACCAGCGTGCCCGTCTTGCTCTGCTTGGTTCGACGGAGAGTTTTGAAGGCTCGGACGCCGAGGCCCTGCTTGTTGCCCAAACCGGCGCCGGCGCTGCAGATCCGTTCATCCGCTCCATCATCGACGGTGAGACCGCCAGCGTGGTCCGCAAATCTCGCAGCTTTGCCGACCAGGTGCTATTCTGGCGCGATGGCGAGTATCAGCCGACCGGCGATGCAACGCCGCTCGATGCCGAGGAAGAGGCTGATCTGCTTGAGCGCGTCAACAATGTGACCGGTGGCGGCGAAGTTGAAATCGAACGCAATCGCCGCGTCCTGCCGAAGCTGCCGGGCCTCTAGGCTTTCAGCGCCGCGATATCGCGCAGGGCCTTGCGCCATTGCTGCTTGACTGCATAGGGGTCAGCCGGGAGGCTGGCCCTATGTCTTTGACCACAGATTCGCCCATCATTCGGCGTCTCTCGCCCGATACCATTAATCGAATTGCCGCTGGCGAAGTCGTCGAGCGACCGGGATCCGTTATCAAGGAACTGGCGGAGAATGCGCTGGACGCCGGTGCACGGCGGATCGACATTCACGCCGAAGGCGGTGGCCTTGTCAGACTGACTGTCGAGGATGATGGCCGGGGCATGTCGCCGGAGGAGCTCGAACTGTGTATCGAGCGTCATGCGACGTCCAAACTGCCCACGGGTGAAGATGGGCGCGATGACCTTCTCAACATCGCCAGCATGGGCTTTCGGGGTGAAGCGCTGCCATCGATCGGCTCGATTGCGCGATTGGAAATCCAGTCCCAGGCGCGCGGTTCCGGCGATGCCTGGACTATCCAGGTCGAAGGTGGCCAGACCGGCGAGGTGCGCCCGGCGCCACCGCTGGGCCGGTCAGGGACCCGCATCGATGTGCGAGACCTGTTCTTTGCGACGCCGGCGCGCCTGAAATTTCTCAATTCCGAGCGCTCGGAAAACACGAATATCAATGATGTCGTCAAACGACTGGCCATGTCGCGGCCCGATGTGGGCTTTTATCTGACCCTGGACGGGCGCAAACGCCTCGGCATCGCCGCGGAAGCGGACCTCTCCACGGCCTCGCGAAAAGCGCGAATGGCCGCAGTGCTCGGCGCCGAGTTTGGAGAGAATGCCCTCGAGGTCGATCAGGAACGCGACGGGGTGCGGGTAACCGGTTTCGCCAGTCTGCCGACCTATTCACGTGGCAATTCCCTGCACCAGTATCTCTTCGTCAATGGTCGTCCGGTGAAGGACAAGCTGCTCGGCGGCGCGGTCCGCGGCGCCTATCAGGATTTTCTTGCCAGGGACCGTTATCCGGTTGTGGCGCTCAATGTCGATCTACCGACCGATCAGGTGGATGTGAATGTGCACCCGGCCAAGGCCGAGGTTCGTTTCCGTGATGCCGGCCTGGTCCGTGGCTTGATTGTTGGCGCTCTCAGGCATGCTCTCGCGGCCGCAGGCCATCGCGCCTCGACGACGGTCGCCGGATTCGCGCTCGGTGCCGCCAGACCGGAAGGTGCTGGTGCCCCCTATCAGGCTCGTTACGCTCCGACCGCTCCGCTCGGCGGCTTGTCGGACTGGGCGCCGCAATCCTATGAGCCGGAACAACCACGCGCCTTCGATCCGGGCCTCTCCGCGCGGGTGGAGCCCGGAGCTGCCGCTGATCCGGCCCATGAGCCCGCTTCGGATGCAGTTCCCGCCGAAGACTGGCCGCTGGGAATTGCGCGGGCTCAGCTTCATGAAACCTATGTGGTCGCGCAAACCGGCGACGGCATTGTCATCGTCGACCAGCACGCCGCGCATGAGCGTCTCGTCTATGAGCGCATGAAGGCCATGATTGCCGCCACAGGCGTGGAACGCCAACGTCTTCTGGTGCCGGAGATTGTTGACCTGGAGGAAGCTGAAGCGCGTCGCTTGCTACAGCGTGCAGAGGAATTGGCCGAGCTTGGCCTGATTATCGAAGCGTTCGGAAGCGGCGCCATTGCTGTGCGTGAAACACCGGCCTTGCTGAAGAAGCTGGATGTTCAGGGATTAATCCGTGATCTGGCCGATGATCTGGCCGCCTATGACCAAGCGCTCTCACTCAAGGAAAAGCTGGAAGACGTGCTCGGCACGATGGCCTGTCATGGCTCAGTGCGTTCCGGTCGCCGCCTGACCGGAGAGGAGATGAATGCGCTGCTCCGGGAGATGGAGGCGACGCCGCATTCCGGTCAGTGCAATCATGGTCGGCCGACCTATGTCGAGCTGAAACTGGCAGATATCGAGCGCTTGTTCGGACGGCGCTAGGCGGCCCGGCGAATATCATCTGCACCAAGACTCTCGGTGAAGTCCCGGAAGAGATCGTAGGCATCATCGACTTCAATCCGGTTTGGCTTGCCCGGCGGGAAGCGGAAACGCCAGAAGGAACAGATGTGATTGATCGAGGCGAGATGTTCGCCAGTGTCTACAAACATGGAGGGGGCGTTCAGCAGGAAGCCGCGGAAAGCGCCCGGATCGCCGTCATGAACCAGCTTGTTGAAGGCCGTGTCATAGGCCTGCAGGGACTGGTCGACCTGGTCGATGCGTCCGTAAAGCGCGCGCACGATATTCTTGCGGGTCTCCACCAGGAAAGCCTCGTCATCGGCATGGGCACGGACAAAACGGGTTGAGAGCATTTCCTTCGCGACCGGCTCAAAATTCGGGCGCAGGCTTTTCACATTCCACTTGTAATAGAGAAAGCCCTTCCAGCCGAACATGCCTTGCTCATAATCCTCTCGGCTCAGGCGAAGTGTCTCGCGAAGTGGATCGAGCGTTTTCGATTTTTCGTCTCGCATGATCAGCTTGGCCAGCTTGCCCGAAATCAGGCGGGCTTCCGGGCCGGCAATGCCATAGGCAAGCTCGACAAGTTTGCGGATTTCCGTGACCACATAGGTCTCGACCCGCTCCACATCCGCGTCCGAGATATCGAAGTAACAGCGCGAAGGCCGGACGCCCAGGCGTCCAATACGCTCACGCAAGAGATAGGGATCCAGCGACGGTAGACGCGCGATTTCATTCAGGACTTCAACATCCGCTGCGACCTTGTCCTTGTCGGCGTCCTTGCCGAGCGCTTCCATGATCGCCTGCTGGAATCCCGTTTGCTCCACGAACAGGCTGTATCCACCGAGACGCAGATCCTGTTTGGCGAGGGGGAAAATCAGTTTGGTGGCGGAAAAACGGTCCATCTTGACCAGTTCGCGCTCATGATCGCGCAGCGTGTGTTTAATAATGAAAGCAGTGTTAAAGCGTTCCGAGCGGAAAAGCGGACGCGCAGCCCAGCCCTCGGTATCGCCGAATTTCTCATACACGCGGTGCAGGTTCAGAACCCGTGCCGTCGAAGCGCTTTCGCAGATATAAGCGAGGCTTCGCGCCTTGTTATTGCTTTTATTGACCACGTCTGACCCCGTTTTCTTATCAGGCCAGACTGGGTCAAATAGATTAAAATCTCGTCTCGAAACGCGATTAATCGCGGGTCAGGAAGAGAATTTTTGCGGCGCCATAATCTTTCTCCGCCTCGATTGTCCAGCCCGCCACATCCGGCGTCTCGTCGGAGCCAACCTCAAGCACGGCATTGGCCGTGTCCGCGACCCATTTTCCGGTAATCAGCCGTTCAAGCGCCAGCTCGCCTAGACCACGACCATAAGGCGGGTCGAGAAAGACCAGGTCGAAGGGCGCGCCGAGATTGGCGGGCTTGTCACCCAGGTCCGTCGCATCGCGCCGGTGAAGGCGGGTATGCCCGAAGAGCTGAAGCCTATCGATATTGTCACGAATAGCACCGCGCGCCGCGGCATCGATTTCGACGAATAGGCAGAACGCTGCGCCGCGGGACATCGCTTCAAGACCCAGCGCGCCGGACCCGGCGAACAGGTCGATCACGCGGGCGCCCTCGAGGTCGGGAGCCCAGCTGGCATGGGCGAGGATATTGAAAACCGCTTCTCGGGCCCGGTCGGATGTCGGGCGGGTCGACTGTCCCTTCGGAGTTGCCAGTGGACGTCCCTTATGGTGACCGCCGACTATTCTCACCGTTTCGGTCCTCGCTGCGGACCTTTCGCACCGCCAGACCGCGACTGTCCACCACGCGCTTGCGCCGAGCGGGAGGGGGGTCTCGGGGCTCCGGGGCGCCGCGACCGGGTCGGCGCTTTTAATGTGCCGCGCTTGCGCGCTACGGCTTCACCATCGGGGGCCTCAAAATCAATCAGGTGTCCGCATTGATCCGCGAGCACACGGGCGGGGACAGATTTGACCTCGCCCGCTTCCAGATGGCCAAGCTGGAACGGGCCATAAGCCGTTCGGATGAGTCGGTTGACCCGCACTCCGACGGCATCGAGCGCCTTGCGAACTTCGCGATTCGTGCCTTCTCGAATGCCGATATTCAGCCAGATCGGGGAGCCGGTTTCGG
>JBELMP010000013.1:0-26044 GCA_042095695.1 Maricaulis sp.
CCTGTGCCCCGATGAAGCCGGTAAGTGTGACATCTCCGCTGACATTGCCCCGCACGTCGACCACCGAGGACTCATCGCCTGTCAGTGTCATCGGGCCGCCGGCCGTCAGCGAACCATCCAGATCGGTGCGAATGCTGATCGCATGGGATTGATTGCCTTCAATCGCAATCTGGCCGTTCGACTCAAGGGTGACATTGCCGACAAAGGCGCCCGTGCCATCGACAAGAATGCCGATCCGGTCGCCGCCAGTGGCCGACGGGCCGTCCAGGTCGCCGTCCTCATCATCATCGGTCGGCCCGTTTTCATCGCTTATGCTGATAATACCGCCAACGGTGATATCGCCGGAATTACCACCGAGGGCAAGAATGCCTCGCGATCCATCATCATCGGTGACAATGTCGATATCGCCACCGTTTTCGATCGTGATGTTATTATTGCTATCGAGGGTGAGGGCGGTTGCCGCCGTCGTGAAGGTCACCCGGCCATCGGCGGTGATGACGATATTGTCAGCCCCACCATTGGCACCGGCTGTGGATGTCGAGAGTGCGGTGGAAATCTCCTCGGAAACTTCACGATCCGCCCATGCGGCAGGTGCTGCGATAGTCAGCGACACAAGGGCGCTGGCGAACATAAAACGGCGACGCATACCGACTCCTAGCGAACAACCCGATACGGGGATTGGTAACTTCGATCAGTTTTTTAACCAATGGAAGCGCTTCCGTCGACCGGTCATGTGACTCTCAAACAGCAAAACGGCCGGGAAAGCCCCGGCCGCATGCATTTGTAATGTTCGGTAAAGGAACCGAAATCAGCAGGAATAATACATCGAGAATTCGACCGGGTGCGGGTGCATTTCGAAGCGCAGGACTTCTTCGGTCTTCAGTTCGATGTAAGCGTCGATCTGGTCATCATCCATCACGCCGCCTTTTTTGAGGAAGTCGCGATCCGCATCAAGCGATTCCAGGGCTTCGCGCAGGGAGCGGCAGACCGTCGGGATGTCCTTGAGCTCTTCCGGCGGCAGGTCGTAGAGGTCCTTATCCATCGGATCGCCCGGATCAATCCGGTTTTCGATACCGTCAAGGCCCGCCATCATCAGTGCCGTGTAGGTGAGATAGGGATTGCCCGCCGGGTCCGGGAAGCGCGTCTCGATCCGCTTGGCATTGGCAGAATTCACCCACGGAATCCGTACCGATGCGGAGCGGTTACGGGCGGAATAGGCCAGCAGGACCGGGGCTTCAAAGCCCGGCACAAGGCGCTTGTAGGAATTGGTCGAGGCATTCGCGAAGGCATTGATCGCCCGCGCGTGCTTGATGATGCCACCGATATAGTACAGGCAGGTGTCAGACAGATCGGCATAACGATCGCCAGCAAACATCGGCTTGCCGCCCTTCCAGATCGACTGGTGCACATGCATGCCGGTGCCATTGTCGTTCCAGACGGGCTTGGGCATGACAGTCGCCGACTTGCCATAGGCATGTGCAACATTCTGGACGGTGTATTTATAGAGCTGCATCCGGTCAGCCATCGTCGTGAGCGTGGCGAACTTCATGCCGAGCTCATGCTGGGACGGTGCGACTTCGTGGTGATGCTTTTCAGGCTCCAGGCCCAGCTCTTCCATGACGGAGAGCATCTCGGTGCGCATATCCTGACCGCTATCAACCGGATTGACCGGGAAATAGCCACCCTTCGGACCCGGGCGATGGCCCAGATTGCCGCTGTCATACATGGAACCGGAATTATAGGGGCCTTCCTCGCTGTCCAGCGAATAGCCCGTATCATTCTGCTCGGTTGACCAGCGCACATCATCAAAGACGAAGAATTCCGCTTCCGGGCCAAAATAGGCCGTGTCGCCAATACCGGTCGATTTCAGGAAGGCTTCGGCCTTCTTCGCGGTTGTGCGCGGGTCACGATTATAGGCCTCGCCGGTGCCCGGTTCGAGAATGTCGCACATCAGCACAAGCGTCTTCTGCTGATAGAAAGGGTCGACAAAGCTCTGACCCACATCCGGTTTGAGGATCATGTCGGACTCATTGATCGCCTTCCAGCCGGCAATCGAAGAGCCGTCGAACATGACGCCGTCTTCGAAGAAATCGGCATCAACCTGGGAGTGATCGAATGTCACATGCTGCAGCTTGCCGCGCGGATCGGTGAAACGAAGATCAACGTATTTGATCTCCTCATCACGCATCTTTTTGAGAATGGACTCTGACATATTAGGGGCTCCCCAATGCTCGGATTAACAGGTTAAAGCGCGTCCTCTCCGGTCTCGCCGGTACGGATGCGGATGACGTTTTCAATCGATGAGACAAAGATTTTGCCATCGCCGATCCGGCCAGTCTGGGCCGCAGTCTGGATAGCCTCCACGGCCGCATCAACACGGTCGGAAGGGAGGACGAGTTCGATTTTGATCTTCGGCAGGAAATCCACCACATATTCGGCGCCACGATACAGCTCGGTATGACCTTTCTGGCGGCCAAATCCCTTCGCCTCAATCACGGTCAGGCCCTGGACGCCGACGTCCTGCAGCGCCTCTTTCACATCATCGAGTTTGAACGGTTTGATGATGGCTTCGATTTTTTTCATTACCGACTCCTTAGTCTGAAGCGAACGGTATTGGCCTCGGCCAACAACACAAGCGCTTCCGGGAATGCGACACTGTATGTGAACATCACCTGCTCGCGAATCGAGCAGGGTGCTAGGAGATGGGGCAGGCGCCCTTTCTTCGATACTGGCTGGAAATTCCTGACCTGTCTGCGAAAAAATGGCTATAGATAATAAAAACAGCCCATTAGCTCGGTTTTGCCGAAATTCTGTCGCATCGGGATTGCGTCCAGCCTTGCCCCGTGCACGCAATGGGGCAGCCTGCTTATTCGCGATGCAATTTCACAGGGTGGTCGAACCGCGTACGGCGCTTGCCAATATGGCAGACAGGTGATTCCAGGCCGTCGCAATTTAGCGGCCGCAGCAAGAAATGGTGCGCCGCGAAGGGCTGAGGGATACCGCATTCGGCTCTTTGATCTCGGCGCGGCGCAGTTCATGGTCGGCCCGAAAAAGCCAGAAGCGAGGCCCCCATGTCTCAGGATTCCCGAGACCCTTCGATCTCCATAGCCGACCAGGAAGCGCTTAGTTTTCACGCCAAGCCGCAGCCGGGCAAGATCGGAATAACTGCAACCAAACCAATGGCGACCCAGCGCGACTTGTCGCTGGCTTACTCGCCGGGCGTGGCAGCGCCGGTCAAGGCAATCGCCGACTCTCCGGATGCGGTTTATGACTATACGTCGAAGGGAAACATGGTCGCTGTGGTGTCCAATGGCACCGCCATTCTCGGGCTTGGGGATCTGGGTGCGATGGCCTCGAAGCCGGTGATGGAAGGCAAGGCCGTGCTGTTCAAGCGCTTTGCCGATATCGACGCGGTGGATGTCGAGGTGGAATACACCGATCCGGAGGCCTTTATCGCCTGTGTGAAAGGGTTCGGGAACAGTTTTGGCGGGATCAATCTCGAGGATATCAAGGCGCCGGAATGCTTCGAGATTGAGCGCCGCCTGCGCGAGGAACTCGATATCCCCGTCATGCATGATGATCAGCATGGCACCGCCATTATCGCAGCGGCCGGACTGATCAATGCCTGTGACATCACGGGCCGTGCGATGGACGAGCTGAAAGTTGTTCTTTGTGGAGCCGGCGCCGCCGGCCTGTCCGTGCTTGAGCTCATCAAGCATCTTGGGGTGAAGGACGAAAACACCATCGTCGTGGATATCGAGGGTGTCGTTTATGACGGGCGGCCCGGCCTGCACGATCGGCTTGCACGGCATGCTGTGAAAACCGGAAAACGCACTCTGGCTGAGGCGGCGGAGGGGGCTGACTGCCTGCTCGGCCTGTCTGCCGCGGGCGTGTTCACCAAGGAGATTATTGCCTCACTGGCACCGCGCCCCATCGTCTTCGCCATGGCCAATCCGACCCCGGAAATCACCCCGGAGGAGGTCGCCCAGGTCCGGGAAGATGTCATCATGGCAACCGGCCGGTCGGACTATCCCAACCAGGTCAATAATGTTCTCGGCTTCCCCTATATTTTTCGCGGCGCTCTCGATGTTCGGGCGACAGAAATCAATGAGGCCATGAAGGTCGCTGCAGCCCGGGCCCTGGCCGCCCTGGCGCGCGAGGATGTGCCCGATGAAGTGGCCGAAGCCTATAAGGTCGACCGGCTGCAATATGGGCGCGACTATATCATTCCATCGCCCTTCGACCCCCGTCTGATATCCTGGATACCCCCCTTCGTGGCGCGGGCTGCTGTCGAGAGCGGGGTGGCGCGCCTGCCATTCCACGAAGATGCCGATTACAAGGCCTCGCTGGCGCGGCGGCTGGACCCGACTGCAGGCCTGCAACAGCGCATTTCTGCCGTTATCCGGTCGGAACAAAAGCGCATCGTCTTTGCCGAGGGCGAAGAGCCGTCCGTGATTCGCGCGGCCTATGCCTTCCATAATCAGGGGCTGGGGCGGCCGATACTTGTTGCGCGCGAGACTGTTGCTCTGAAAAATATGGAGGAGCTGGGCATTCCGCCGGACGGTATCGAGATCTGCAATGCGCGTCTGTCCGAGCATAATCAGGACTATGCGGACTATCTTTACGAGCGTTTGCAGCGCAAGGGCTATCTGCGGCGGGATGTGCAAAGACGGGTCAATAATGATCGCAATGTCTTTTCTGCCTGCATGCTTAAAATGGGCCATGCGGATGGCATGGTGACCGGTGTGACCCGGCACTCCAACGTGGTCATGCAAGATGTGAAACTGGCGCTCGGGCCCGCGGAAGGCCATCGATCCGTCGGTATCACCGCGGCGATCACACCGGGGCGGACCTTGCTGATCAGTGATACCTCGGTCACCGAGTTTCCCAATGCCGAGGAACTTGCCGATATCGCAGTTGCGACCGCGCAGGCTGCGGTTCGTTTTGGCGTGACGCCCCATCTGGCTTTCCTGTCCTATTCCAGCTTCGGCAATCCGCCGGGCGAGCGGACGGAAAAGATCCAAGAGGCTGTTCGTATTCTCGATGCCCGTGGCGTGGCGTTTGAATATGAGGGCGAGATGGCCGCAGATGTTGCACTGGATCCGGAACATCACGCGCTCTATCCGTTTTCGCGCCTGACCCAGCCTGCCAATGTGCTCGTCATGCCGGCCGTGCACTCCGCCTCCATCGCCGTACGCCTGCTGAAAGCGGCGGGCGGGGCGACGGTGATCGGTCCGATGCTGGTCGGGCTGGAGAAACCGGTTCAGATCGCACGGCTGGGCGCGAGCGTGACGGAGATTGTCAATCTTGCGGGAATTGCGGCCTATGATCTCAACCAGCAGGCGGGTTGAAGAGCCGGCATGCTGTTTTTCACGCCGATTTGAGCGCAAGAGGGTGCAGACAGTCGGGGGCATTCCTATTTAAGCTGCTTCGCGATCAAGGAGGCGATTGCCATGGCAGGACGGGCAACGCGCGACCTGACGGAAGGACCCGTTTTCGGGCATATATTCCGCATGTTGCTGCCGATGAGTTTCGGCATTTTAGCGATGATGCTCGTCGGCATTATCGATACTTACTGGGTGGGTACGTTGGGCACTGCTGAGCAGGCGGCGGTGCAGATGAGCTTTCCCGTCACCATGCTGGTGATGAGCATCTCCATCGGCCTGGGTGCCGGTGCAGTGTCTGCGGTCTCGCGTGCGGCCGGACGCAAGGACGGAACGTCCATTCCGCGCATGGCTACGGACGCGCTCAGCCTGTCTGCCATCTCCGTGGGAACCGTCTCCATTCTCGGCATTATCTTTGTCGAACCGATTTTCGCTGCCCTGGGCGCCAGTGCCTCGATGATGCCGCACGTGGTCGATTACATGACAGTGTGGTTCGCCGGTATTGTGCTGATTGTTGGCCCGATGGTTGCCAGCAATATCCTGCGTGCACTGGGCAATGCGATCATTCCGTCACTGATGATGATTGCCGCGGCTATCGTCAACATGGTGCTCGACCCGATCTTTATTCTGGATGATGTCTTTGGCTGGTTCCCGGGCCTGGGCTGGGGCGTTTCCGGCGCTGCCCTGGCGACCGTCGCCGCCAATGCCGTCACCTTCATCATGGTCATGCTCTATCTGATTTTCCGGGAGAAGCTGATTGATCTCTCGATCCCGAATTTCTCCGAGGTCTGGGCACATTGGGTGGATATTGCGCGGGTCGGTATTCCGGCCACCTTCGCCAATATCTTCAACCCGCTTGCCATGACGGTGGCGATGTCCGGTCTCGGCATGGCCCGCTTTGGCGATGCGGCTGTTGGCGGGCTCGGTGTGGCGGGGCGTATCGAGGCTTTTGCGATTGTACCGCTTTTCGCACTCTCCGCGTCCATCGGTGCGGTCACCGGCCAGAATGGCGGCGCAGAACGCCTCGACCGTGTCCGGCAGGCATTCCGGTCAAGCTTCTATTTCTGCATCGGGTGGAGCGTAACGATTGCGCTGATCCTCTGGCTCGGGGCCGACCTGTTCGCGGCGGCTTTCCTTCCCAGTGAAGAAGGACGGGCCGTGGCCAGCGCCTATTGGACGATCGTTCCGGTTACGATTGTTGGCTATGGCATCACCATCGCGGCGAGCGCCGGCTTTAATGGGCTCGGCAGACCCGGACATGGCATGGCGATTACGGCGGGACGGGCTCTGGTCCTGATGATCCCCTTCGTCGTCATCGGGGCTGCGATGTTCGAGACGCCGACTGGCGTGATCTACGGTATTGCAGCGGCCAATCTCCTTGCTGGCCTTTTGACCGCGGCCTTTGTCATGCTGCGCGCGCCCATGACTGCCAAGCATACCGGTCGCAAGGCATCCTCATCGACCGAGGAAACCGAGCCGGCCTGACCCTGTTCAGCGGCGCCTCAGGGGAATGGCGATTTCTGCCAGTGCCGGCAGGGTGGGGTGTGGGAAGGCCAGGTGTTGCGATGCCTCCGGCCATTCCCAGCGGTCTGTTGGAAACAGGGTCTGCATGGCGTCGATCGGGCAGTCATATGGCGGTCCGCCACGCTCGCCTTTTTGCATGAAAAGCGCCAGCAGCACCCCGCCAGGTTTCAGCCAGGCCTGCACCGTCTCTTCATACTGGGCGCGCTGCTTGGGGGAAATCGCGCAAAGGAAAGTCTGCTCCCAGATCAGGTCATATGGTGGATCTGCCTTGTGACCAAAGGCGTCGCCCTGGATAAATAGCGCTGTCTGCGCAGCAGCGGCGAAAACCTGTCTTTGCCAGCCGATTGCGGTTTCCGACAGATCCGCCAGCGTCACTGCGAGGCCTTGATCGGCCAGGGCCAGTGGTTCGCGGGCCCGCCCGCAACCGGGGATCATAATTGTGCGTCCAGCTGAGAGATGACCGAGCCGCGCCCAGTGTTCGAGCGCCGGGTGAAGCCCTGCACGTTCCCACGGGGTATCATTGTCCTGAAATCGGGATTCCCAATCCATGTCTGTCTCCCAAGGTCTAGGAAGACTATGCGACCTTGCTCAGCCGCGCCAGATCGACCATGCTGAAGGGCCGCAAGGGGGAGGGAATCGGGCTCGCCTTGAGAACATCGGCGCCGGCGAGAAAGCGAACGCCTGTCGCCATCACATCCTTGAAGGTGCGGGCTTCTCGAATATCGTCCAGGAATGTCCCCGCCTGGTGTTCGCTGGCGGCGCGCGCAAACAGGTTGAGCTGTTTGAGCTCATGATCAAGCAGCCCTTCGCTCTCCGCATTCGAGGGCGCGCGCGTGGTCATGCCAAAAAGTTCGACGGCCATGTCGGAGAAGGGCTCCAGCTCGGTGTCCGCGAACGGGCGTTCCGCTATGACTGTGACATTGAGGTCAGCGAGCTTTTCCAGATAAGGCCGGGCCTCATCGGGGTGCTCCGGCATCTCATCGACGCGGATCCAGAATTTGCGGCGTGCAGCGTCGGGAAGGGCGGTCAGCAGCTCGCTCCAGCGTGCGAAGGCCTGGCGATCGTCCAGCGTCTCCTGGTGGACACCCAGGGCGAGGGTCTGGCGCTGCTTCTTCTGGCTTGCAAAGCGCAGTGCCTGGATGGCTGCGCTCAGGGTCGCGATATCGGCATCGGCATGGCTTTCGCTGGTCATCCGCAATTGGCGGGCCCGGCGAAACTCCGACCATCGGCCTTCAATATTGATCTTGGCGAAACAGAAATTGGCGACGAAGCATTGGCGCTCCGCATCCCAGATCGGCCTGAAAAAGGCGCGAATTCCGCCAGGCTCATCGTCAGTCGCGCGCGTTTGAGGAATCGCCTTGCGCGTCCTTCCCGGTGAGGCGGGCGCTGCAGGTTTGCCGGTCGCAATCAGCGCGCCAATACCGTTTGCATCGGCTTTGAGTGTTTCCGTGGCAAGCCTGAGGTGCGCAAGATCGGGTTGGCCAAGAAAGAACAGCTTCATCTCATCGGCAATGGCAGCGACTTCTTCGCCGATTTCCATCTCCGGATTGGCGAAGAGCAGAATAAAGCCTTCATTGCAGGTGATGACGGCGTCATTCGGGCCCAGACGTTTTTCAATAAAATGGGCACCGGCCTCAAAGATTCGCTTTTTCAGATTTGGCCAGTTGTCGCCGGCACTTTCGCGAACATCATTGAGATTGAGCAGGTTGAACTTGCCGATTTCGACATTCCGCTTTTCTGCGAGCGCGCGTTTGATGAAGGTTTTGAGGTCGACGCTCATGATGGCTCGCTGCAGTCGCGGTGAGTATTGAAATTCGCATATGAACCTTAATGCAGTCTTGCAGCGACTGTGGAACCGCGCAGGGCTTGCCTTACGGGACGCAGCATGCCATCACCCGCGCCCCGGCCCGAGGGTCAGGAAGCGGATGTGGCGAAACTGGTAGACGCGCCAGATTTAGGTTCTGGTGCCGCGAGGCGTGGGGGTTCGAGTCCCTTCATCCGCACCACCTCGCCCCGGATCAGATCCGGGGCTTTGAGGCTGGCACTCAGCCTTCGATCTGATCGCGGATTGTGCGGGACGCCATGTAAAAGGCGAGAATGCACAACATGCCGATACCGCCTGCTGTCAACATCGACCAGCGCAGCCCTTCGGCAGGCCCCATCCAACTTGCATAGAAATCGCTGAGAATACCGACCAGAAGCGGGCCGAAGCCAAGGCCGACCAGGTTGATAATGAAGAGCAACAAGGCTGATGCGGTTGCCCGGGTTCGCGCCTGAACGAGGGATTGGGCGCTGGCAAACACCGGCCCGTACCAGATCGCTCCCGCCATCGCCAGCAGCGCCAGCGCGAAGAGGGAGAGGGAGGCCGATCCGACAAGGAAGGCAGCGAGGAAGAAGGGTATGGAGACCACGCCCGCCGCAGCCGGAATCAAGGCGAAACCGCGTGCATCCTTGACCACGATCTTGTCGGTCAGGAAACCGCCAATCCAGGTCCCGACAGCACCGAAGATCCCGATCAGCAAGCCGAGGACCAGGCCGAGCAGACCATAAAGGCCGAAGCTGAGGCCGGTGGCGCTTTCGATATTGGCCGCCATAGCCGTCAGGCCTTCGGCGTGATTGCGGGCATAAAAGGAGCCGTAGAAGGCAATATGGCCATAGCCGACCATGGCATTGAATGCGGCACCGACTGCGATCCACCAGAAGGCTGTCTTGCTCGTGAGCTCGCGGATGGCATCGCCAAGGCTCGGGCCATCAGATGCCTTCGCCGCCATGCTGGTATTCTTCCGCGTTTCGGGCAGGGTCAAAAAGACGAGCAGCGCCAGCAACAGGCCCGGTGTGCCGGCCACGATGAAGGCCATGCGCCAACCATAATTATCCGCGACCAGACCGCCCAGCGCCATGCCGGCCAGTGAGCCCAGCGGGATCCCCATGGAGTAGAAGGCGATCGCGGATCCGCGTTTTTCCGCCGGCACATAGTCAGAGATCAGCGAGTGGGCAGGTGGGGTGCAGCCGGCTTCGCCAACGCCAACACCAATCCGCGCCAATAGCAGCTGGATGAAATTGGCTGCCAGGCCGCAGGCGATTGTGAAAAGGCTCCACACGCCAACGGCAATTGAAATGATGCGGACTCGATTGGCGCGTTCAGCAAGCCGGGCAATAGGCAGGCCAAGGACCGTGTAAAACAGGGCAAAGGCGAGGCCGGTGAGCATGCCCAATTGCCAGTCGGCCAGGTCGAGATCTTCCTTGATCGCCTCGGCCAGGATGTTGACCACCTGCCGGTCGAGGAAGTTGAAAATATACACAATCAACAAGATGCTGAGTGCATAGCGGCGCATGCCGGTCGGCAAGGGTGTCGTCACACCTTTCGAGGCGGGCTCGGTCGTATCCGTCATATTTCTCCCCAATATCCCTGTTTTGCGGGCATTTTTCAGGAAGCTAGCACGTTCCGGGGCGAGGCAAAGGCGAAACTGACCAAAGACCGGCTTCAACGCAGTCCAGGTGCGCGGGAGCGGGCTTCTGACTGCGCTCGGACGCACTCAACCGCTCCGCAACGTTGCGCATGCGGAATCGGCGTGACATAACGCGCGCTCGAATTTCAACGCGGGTCTCCGCAATAGCCAGAATACCAAGGTCAACCCATGAACGTCATCGAGAAAGCATCTGAAGGCTTGAGCCGTACATTCGAGGTCGTCTTCGCAGCCGACGATCTGCAAGCTCGCCTGGATGCAAAAATCGAGGAAATCCGCCCGGAAGTCCGTCTCAAAGGCTTCCGCCCGGGCAAGGTTCCTGCTTCCCATATCCGCCGCATGTTTGGCGAGTCGATCATGGGCGACCTGCTCAATGAGCTGGTTCCGGAAACAACCCAGAAAGCCCTGGACGAACGGTCCATTCGCCCGGCCTCCCAGCCGGAGATCGACGTGAAGTCGGACGCCAAGGCCGTTGCCGGTGGCGCAGACTTCACCTTTGAGATCAGCCTGGAAATCATGCCGGACTTCGAGCCGGCTGATCCGGCGACCCTGAAGGTCGAGCGCCCGGTCGCCGAGGTGGACGATGCCCAGGTTGACGAGAATCTCCAAAAGCTCGCAGAGCAGAACCGTGCCTTTGCAGCGAAAAAGGGTGGCAAGAAAGCCAAGGCGGAAGAGGGCGATGTCGTCGTCATTGATTTCGTCGGCAAGATTGATGGTGAGGCCTTCGAAGGCGGGTCCGCCGAAGACAGCCGTGTCGCGATTGGCGATGGCGCGTTCATCCCGGGCTTTGAAGAGCAGCTGATCGGCGCCAAGCCGGGCGAAGAGCGCGAGCTCAAAGTCACCTTCCCGGAAAACTATCAGGCCGCCCCGCTGGCCGGTAAGGACGCGATCTTCGAAGTAACGGTCAAGGCCGTCGAGGAAGCCCAGGAGCCGGTGGTTGATGACGAGATGGCCAAGCGTTTCGGCATGGAAGATCTGGATTCGCTCAAAGACGTTCTGAAGAAGAATGTTGAGAGCGAGCACGCCCAGCAGTCCCGCATGAAGGTCAAGCGGGCTGTCCTGGATCAGCTTGATGGCCAGCACAGTTTCGATCTGCCGCCGAAAATGGTCGACGCGGAGTTCGAGAATATCTGGCGTGAAGTGGCTCAGGCGATCGATCAGGGTCAGCTTGATGATGAGGACAAGGACAAGTCTGAGGACGAGCTGAAGGCAGAGTATCGCGAGATTGCCGAGCGTCGTGTGCGCCTCGGACTGGTGCTCGCTGAGATCGGCCGCCGCAATAATGTTGATGTCTCACAGGAAGAACTGTCCCGTGCGATCAATCAGGAAGCGATGAAATATCCGGGGCAGGAACGCCAGGTCGTCGAGTTCTACCAGAAGAATCCGGGTGCTGTGGCCCAGATGCGCGCGCCCATTTACGAGGAAAAAGTCGTCGACTACATCCTCGAGCTCGCTGATGTAACCGAAGTCAGCGTCTCCCGCGAAGCCTTGTTCGCGGATGATGATGAGGTTGAGGCCGCGCCGAAAACGCCAGCCAAGAAAAAAGCGCCAGCCAAGAAGCCGGCTGCGAAGAAAGCTCCGGCCAAGAAAGCCGCAGCAAAAAAGGATGACGCCGCAGCTGAGAAAAAGCCCGCTGCGAAGAAGCCTGCCGCCAAGAAGGCTCCGGCCAAGAAAAAGGCTGCGGCCAAGAAAGACGCGTAACACACGTCTTCACTGCCAAGCTTCAGCCGCCGCTTCGAGACTTCGAGGCGGCGGTTTTGATTCCCGGTCACTGTAACGGCAACTGCTGCACGCGCCGCCTTGCCCTTGCGGGCGACGCCCGCAATAGTCATGTCTCCTTTCAGTGCTGACTCGGTTCCGCCCGGAACCGGAATCCATGGAGCCCGACATGAGTGAACGTCCCGAAACGGTGATGGACCTCGTCCCGATGGTGGTTGAACAGACCGGCCGCGGCGAGCGCGTAGCGGATATTTATTCGCGCCTTCTGACTGAACGCATCATCTTCCTGACCGGACCGGTCGAGGATTACATGGCGCGCTCGGTGGTCGCACAGCTGCTATTCCTGGAGGCGGAAAATCCGAAAAAGGAAATTTCTATCTACATTAATTCGCCCGGCGGTGTCGTAACCTCCGGCATGGCGATCTATGACACGATGCAATATATCAGCTGTCCGGTGTCGACGATCTGCATGGGCATGGCCGCGTCAATGGGCTCCCTCCTGCTCACAGCAGGTGAAAAAGGCCAGCGCTTTGCGACGCCGAATGCTCGTATCATGGTGCACCAGCCCTCCGGCGGTTTCCGCGGGCAGGCGTCTGATATCGAGCGGCATGCGCGTGATATCATGGAGACCAAGCGCCGCCTGAACGAGATTTACGTTACGCATACGGGTCGGTCCTATGATGAGATTGAAGAGGCGCTCGATCGCGACAACTTCATGTCTGCGGCCGATGCGAAAGAGTTCGGATTGATCGATGAAGTGGTCGAGAAAAACCGGACGACGGAAAAGGAATAGGGGCCGATTGGTGATTTTGGCGCGGATCATGCTTGATCCGGACTGCAACACTATGGTCGAATAAGCGAAGTCAGAAACCTTTCGCTAAAGATCGGCTGTAATTTTGCACGGATTATAAACGCAGATCAGCCACTATCGGCGAGTACGGGTTAAATTGGAGCGGACATGAGTAAGACAGCAGGCGGCGACAGCGAGTCCAAGAATACCCTGTACTGTTCTTTCTGCGGCAAGAGCCAGCACGAGGTCCGCAAGCTGATTGCGGGACCAACGGTGTTCATCTGTGATGAATGCGTCGAGCTGTGCATGGATATTATCCGGGAGGAGAGCAAAACCTCCCTGGTGAAGTCCAAGGGCAGCGTCCCGAGCCCGCAGGATATTTTTGATATCCTGAATGATTATGTGATCGGTCAGTCGCATGCCAAGCGCGTTCTCGCCGTGGCCGTGCACAATCACTACAAGCGGCTCAATCACGCATCCCAGAATTCGGATGTCGAGCTGGCCAAGTCCAATATTCTGCTTATCGGTCCGACCGGTTGCGGCAAGACGCTGCTTGCACAGACGCTCGCGCGCATTCTCGATGTTCCCTTTACCATGGCGGATGCCACCACGCTGACCGAAGCCGGTTATGTCGGTGAGGATGTCGAGAATATCGTCCTGAAACTGCTTCAGGCTGCCGATTACAATGTTGAGCGTGCCCAGCGCGGCATCGTCTATATTGACGAGATCGACAAGATTTCACGCAAGTCCGACAACCCGTCCATCACGCGCGATGTTTCGGGTGAGGGCGTGCAACAGGCCCTGCTGAAAATCATGGAAGGCACGGTTGCCTCTGTGCCGCCGCAGGGCGGTCGCAAACATCCCCAGCAGGAATTCCTGCAAGTGGACACGACCAATATCCTCTTTGTCGTGGGCGGCGCCTTTGCCGGCCTGGACAAGGTGATCGCCAAGCGCGGCAAGGGTGCAGCGATCGGCTTTGGTGCCGATGTCAAAGAGCCCGACAGTCGTCGCCAGGGTGAAATCCTGCGCGAAGTGGAGCCGGATGATCTCAATCGCTTCGGCCTGATCCCGGAATTCATCGGCCGTCTGCCTGTCATTGCGACCCTGGAAGACCTGGACGAAGACGCTCTGGTCCAGATCCTGACGGAACCGAAGAATGCGCTGGTCAAGCAGTATCAGCGCCTGTTCGAGATGGAGGGCGTTGGCCTCACCCTCACCGAAGATGCACTCAAAGCCGTGTCTATACGGGCGATCGAGCGCAAGACCGGTGCGCGCGGCCTGCGGTCCATCATGGAGGGTATCCTCCTTGAAACCATGTTCGAACTGCCTGGACTGGATGGCGTGGAAGAAATTGTCGTCAATGCCGAAGTGCTTGAAGGCAATGCAAAACCGCTCTTCATCTATGCAGAACGCAGCGACGATAAAGCCGAAGGCGCTTGACGTCGCGGTTCGCGATATCCACCTGATAAGGTGAAGGACGGGTGTTACCCGTCATCAAATACAAACGCGGCCCAGCCCCCGAATCGAGTCAGCTTTTACGCGAACCCGTAAATCCGGGCTGGGCGCGAACGGAGAAAACATATCCATGACCAAAACCCTTCCGCTTCTGCCTCTTCGCGACATTGTGGTCTTCCCCCACATGATCGTCCCGCTGTTTGTGGGGCGAGAAAAGTCGGTGCGTGCGCTGGAAGAAGTCATGCGGGCTGACAAGCAGATCCTGCTCGCCACCCAGCGTAATGCGTCCGATGATGAACCGACCCCCGAAGCCATTCATGCGACCGGCGTGATCGCATCCGTCCTGCAATTGCTGAAACTGCCGGACGGCACTGTCAAAGTGCTGGTTGAAGGCGGTACGCGCGTTGAACTGACGAAGTTCATCGATAATGAAAGCTTTTATCAGGCGGAATGCGATGACATGCCGGATGATGCCGGTGACGACACCGAATTTGAGGCGCTGATGCGTTCGGTGGCCGGCAAGTTCGACGATTATGTCAAGCTGAACAAGAAGGTGCCGCCGGAGGCTCTGGCCTCGCTGGCGCAGATCACCGAGCCGGGCAAGCTGGCGGACACGATTGCCGCGCATCTGGCCGTCAAGATTGACGAGAAACAGTCTCTGCTCGAAGAGACCGATGTTGCCAAACGCCTTGAGCGTATTCTCGGCCTTATGGAAGGCGAGATCGGCGTGCTCCAGGTGGAGAAGAAAATCCGCTCGCGCGTCAAGCGTCAGATGGAAAAGACGCAGCGCGAATATTATCTCAATGAGCAGATGAAGGCGATCCAGCGCGAGCTGGGCGAGGGCGATGATGGCCGCGAGGAGCTCGCCGCGCTCGAGGAGCGGCTGGAAAACGCGAAACTGTCCAAGGAAGCGCGGACAAAGGCCGAGGCAGAGTTCAAGAAACTCCGCCAGATGAGCCCGATGTCGGCGGAAGCCACCGTCGTGCGCAATTATCTCGACTGGATCCTGGCCTTGCCCTGGGGCAAGCGGAAGCGCCTGAAAAATGATCTCAAGCGTGCCGAGGACGTGCTCGATACCGATCATTACGGGCTGGAAAAAGTCAAAGAACGTATTCTCGAGCATCTCGCCGTCCAGGCCCGCACGCGCAAGCTGAAAGGGCCAATCCTTTGCCTGGTGGGGCCTCCGGGGGTTGGTAAAACCTCATTGGGACGTTCCATCGCCAAGGCCACCGGCCGGGATTTTGTGCGCATGTCCCTCGGGGGTGTGCGTGACGAGGCGGAAATCCGCGGGCATCGGCGCACCTATATCGGTTCCATGCCGGGGCGGATCGTGCAGTCGATGAAGAAGACGAATTCGTCCAACCCGCTCTTCCTGCTCGATGAGATCGACAAGCTTGGGGCTGATTATCGCGGCGATCCGGCCTCTGCCCTTCTCGAAGTGCTCGATCCTGAACAGAATTCGACCTTCAATGATCACTATCTCGAAGTCGATTATGATCTCTCGGACATCATGTTCGTGACGACAGCGAATACGCTCAACTTGCCGCAGCCGCTTCTCGACCGGATGGAGATCATCCGGATCGCGGGCTATACGGAAGATGAGAAGGTCGAGATTGCACAGCGCCATATCATCCCCAAGCAGATGAAAAACCATTCGCTCTCGGAGGGAGAATGGGCCTTGGGCGAAGACGGTTTGCGCGATCTCATCCGCTATTATACCCGCGAGGCCGGCGTTCGCAGTCTCGAGCGCGAAATCGCCAATCTCGCCCGCAAGTCGGTTCGCAAGATCGAAAGTGGTGATCTGGAGTCCGTCTCGATCACACCGGATAATCTCAAGGATTTCTCCGGCGTGCGTAAATTCCGCTTCGGTGAGACTGACAAGACCGATCAGACCGGTGTCGTTACCGGCCTGGCCTGGACGGAGGTTGGCGGCGATCTTCTGACGATTGAAGCCGTACGCATGCCCGGCAAGGGCCAGATGAAGGTCACCGGCAATCTGCGCGATGTGATGAAGGAATCCATCTCTGCCGCGAACTCCTTCGTACAGTCGCGGGCGCCGTCGCTGGGCGTCAAGCCGACCCTGTTCCGCGCGACGGACATCCATGTCCATGTGCCTGAGGGTGCAACGCCAAAGGATGGTCCCTCTGCCGGTATTGGCATGATGACGGCCATTGTTTCGGCGCTGACCGGCGTGCCTGTCCGAAAGGATATTGCGATGACCGGTGAAATCACCCTGCGCGGCCGCGTACTGCCGATTGGCGGTCTGAAGGAAAAACTGCTCGCTGCCTTGCGGGGCGGTGTGAAGACCGTGCTGATCCCGCAGGAAAATGAAAAGGATCTCGAGGAGATCCCGGACAATGTCAAAGAGGGGCTGGAGATCATCCCGATTGAAACCGCTGATGAAGTTCTCACCCGGGCCCTGGTCGAGCCGGTTGAACCGGTAGAATGGACCGAAGCGGATGAGGCCGCCCTGGCCGCCCTGGCGAATCCTGCCTCGGATGCCACAGGCACGCAGATTGCGCACTAGTCTCAGATGAAACCAGTTTGAGCACGAAAATCAGAGCCGCGGTGCAAACCGCGGTTCTTTTTTGCTCAAAATGCACAGGTGTTAACCCTGAGGGGATTGACGGGCGTCGGTGCCGCCCTCACAGTTCTCATCATGATGACGCAGCGCTACTATTTTACCGGCTATTTTACCGACGCATCCTGCAATGGGGCGGTGGCCGGGTAACGTTTGCGATCAGCAACGAATTTCCAAGGACCTCCCCTCGGGGAGGTCTTTTTTTTGGGGTGCCGGTCTATTGCGATACCGGGCCGAATGAGGACGGGCCAATGAGTGACACGACGCAGAGAGATGAAGTCCGGGCGGCGATTTCTGATATCGACCGGCAATTGGTGGAGATGATCGCCCGGCGTAGCGATCTGGTTGACGAGATCCTCAAGGCGAAGGCTGAGGCCGGTCTGCCGGTCAGGGACCGCGACCGCGAACAGGCTGTGCTCAAGGGGGCGATTGATCGCGGTCAGGCGCTGGGCGTGTCGGCGGCTCTGGTGGAAACCCTGTTTCATGCCTTGTTTGAAGATTCGATCCAGCGCCAACGGACCAAGTTCGACAGCATGCGCGATGAGGATCTCAATGAGGCGAGCGTCGCCTATCTCGGCGGACCTGGCAGTTATAGCCATATTGCTGCCCAGCGTATTTTCGAGCGGCGTAATGCGAGCGTGGTGCCGTCTCCCAAGCGCGACTTCATCTCCATTTTCCGCGCGGTTGAAAGCGGGGAGGTCGATTACGGCGTCATTCCGATCGAGAATACGACCACGGGATCAATCAATGAAGTCTATGACTTGCTGTTGTCAGGCCGGTGCAAGATTGCCGGCGAGTTTCTCCTGCGCGTTGATCATTGCCTGATTGGTCGCTCGGCGGGTCTTGGGCGCATCAACCGGGTCTATGGTCATCCCCAGGCGCTCGCCCAGTCGCGCCGCTGGCTGGCCAGCCATCCTGAGATCGAGACCCATATGGCTTCGAGCTCGACGCGCGCCCTGGAACGCCTGCTCGAGGATGATGATACGGCCGGCGTGATTGCCGGGGCTGACGCGGCGCGCCTCTTCGGTTTTGATGTGCTGGAGAGCGGTGTCGGCGATCACGAGCAGAATATCACGCGTTTCATTGTCATTACGCGGGAGTTGAAGAAACCGACCCGCGAGGTTGAGTGCAAGACATCCATGATGTTCACCACGCGCGATACGGCGGGCGCCCTGATCGATGCGCTCATGGGCTTCCGTGATGGTGCCATAAATCTGGTGAAGCTTGAGAGCCGCCCCATACCGGGCAATCCCTGGGAGGAAATGTTCATCATGGATGTCGAGGGTCATATCGACGACCAGGCCATTATTGACGCCATGAAAGTGCTCGAGGCCCACACTCGCGAGATCAAGCATCTGGGCTGTTATGCCTCTGATGCGATCGACACCGTCAGTGTTGCCGAATAGGCGTTTGCGGGGGCGTCGATCGCCCCCGCATCAGCTTACTCACCGGCCACATAGTCACTCAGCAGCTTCTCCTGTTTGGCGCGCTCGACCTTGGAGGAAAACTGCTCATTGATCCGCACTTCCTGCAGCGTCTTCACCAGGGTGATGAGCGATCCGGAGAGAAACAGGATCCCCATGCCGACATAGCCTTTTGTCGAGAGGTCGACTGGCATCAAGAGCAGCGACAGGGCCAGCATGCCAAGCGCAATCGCGACGCAGGCATAGTTGAAACCGATCCAGAGTTTGGATTGACCGAGCATTATTCATCCTCCTGCGCCATCGCGCTGCGCAGGCGCGTCAATATCGCTGCAGCATCGCAGGTCTGCCCCTCGCCACAGCCTTCCGCAGCCAGGCGGTCGATCAGCGCGTCGCCAGTCAGATCGGCATTGATGTCGTCAAAAATCTCCATTTCCTCAAACGGATCGGGTTGATCAAGAAAACGCTCGAGGACTTTCTCGCCTTCCATAAGAGCGGCCATCCCGCTGAGATCGCCCTTGATATCGCTGAGGCTGGCGCGCTCGGCAGCGATCGCCTTGACCGAAATCATGCCCTGTTTGAGTTCAACAATGCGGCCCTGCCCATGATCGATCATGTGGCGCAGGCGTTCGATCGATAGCTGGGTTCTCCGGCGTGCCTGATTTCGGACATTCTGTTCGTTTTCCATACGCGCGAGATGTCCAGCTGCTTCGTTGGCCAGGTCGTCGAGTTCGGCCTTCAGAGCCTGTTTGATACGCGATTCCAGATCGTCTTGCCGTGCGCTAAGCGCATTGATTTGACGGTCTTCATTGCGCGCTTTCAGGATCAGTCGGGCGAGGGCGCGCTTGGCGCGATCATGACTGGTCTCCGCCTCGCGGATTTTCTGTTCCAGGATGACAACCGCATTCTGGTTCTCGATCCGCTCTCGCGTCCGGGCCGTCTCGCCGCGAACGATGGTCATCAGGGTTGAGAACATTGGAAACTCCTTTTATGAACAATGTTCATTATTAGGGTGTCCGAGAATTGGATTCACGCAAATAGAAAATGAACAGCGTTCATTAAACATGGTTCAGGAAGTGAATAAGAGTTTCAAACCGGCCAAAAAGCCAAGGGGCCGCCCGGCCTTGACCCAGGCGCACAAGGATAAAATCATTGTGACGGCGCGACTTATCCTGTCGCAATATGGGCTGGAGGCGCTGCGTGCCCGCGCGCTCGCACAGGCCGCCGGCGTTTCGCTGGGATCGCTTTATAAATTCTATCCGGACATGCAGGCGATCATCGGTGCGGTGAAGCTGGATGTGTATCGTGAGCTGACGCTTCACCTGCGCGCCGCCATGGATGATATGACGCGCATGCGCTGCCTCGACCGGCTCATGCAGCTTGCCTGGGCCTATCTCGACTATGTCCGTGCCCATGACAGGCTGTGGACTGCGTTGCTGGACTCCAATCGAAGCGAGGGCGGCCGCAGCCAGGCCTTTATCAATGCGGAGGACCATCTCTTCGCTGTCATTGAGCATGAACTCCAGGCACTACCCAAGCTCAGTCGCAAACAGGCGCCGGTGCTCGCCCGCGCCATGTGGGCCAGCGTGCACGGCATCGTCGCACAAACATTGCCGAACAGCCTGCATGAGGACCCGGTGGCCGACACGCTGGCACAGATCGAGATGATCATCGGCTCCGTGGTCCGTGATCACTCCTGACTCAATTCGCCCTTGCCGCGGTGGTTCGGGCTTGCTTTTGGGGGCGGGTCTGGCCTAGAACGCGCGCCTGACCAGCGTCGGCCTTGATGCCGGGCGCGGATCGGGCGGTTAGCTCAGTTGGGAGAGCATCTCGTTTACACCGAGAGGGTCGGGGGTTCGAGCCCCTCACCGCCCACCATTCCTTCAAGACTTCACTCAGACGAAACCCGGTGACCCGGTGAAATTGCGCAGACCGGGCAGGGCGGCGTTCAGCTCGCTCTCGCTCAGTCCGAACCAACGGCCGAGCGGTGCTGCGAACTGTTCTACGGACGTGGTCGGGATCAGACGGCCCTGGCCGGCATCCTGATCATGCTCGGGCGTGAACAGGCCCGGATCGCCATAAATCTGTCCGCCATTGACCGCGCCGCCGACGACGAAATGGTGTGCGCCCCAGCCATGATCCGTGCCATCGCCATTGACGGTGAGTGTGCGTCCGAAATCAGATGCGGTGAAAACGGTGACGTCATTATCCGCACCGATTTCCTGCATCGCTGTCATAAAGCTGGCGATACCATTGGCGATCTCGGCCTGGAGGCCTGGCAGGTCCTGGGCCTGGGTGTCATGCGTGTCATAACCGCCCGCTGATACCAGGAAGACCTGCCTGGATGCGCCAAGGAGATGGCGCAGGCTGATCATTTCGGCCACGGCACGGAATTGCTGGGAGACATGATCCTCGCCGAAATCCGTTGCGATCGGATTGGCAGCCTCGCGTGCCTCGGCATAGCGCGCATTCGCATCGAGCGAGCGTTGCATCGCGCCAATAATATCCTGCTGGAGATAAAGGTCCGGCAATATTCCCTGTTGCCGGAAATGGTCTTCAAGCAGCTCGACAAGACCGTCGGCATTCGACCCGAAATATCCCGGCCATTGCAGGGCGTTGAGATTGCTCGGCCCGCTGATATCGATCGGAAATTGCCGCGCGACATCGCCGGACAGCCAGACCGAATTGCCGGACGGGCTCATCGCCGTAAAGAGCGGGTTGGTATTCGCTCCGGAATTGAGTGCTGCGTCTGCAAAGCGTCCGCCCCAGCCGAAACGCGCCCCTTCCGGCTGCGAGGACATCCAGACAGATTGCTGATCATTGTGCGAGAAAAGACGGGGGGGAAGCGAGCTGGCCTCTTCCAGGAATTGGGCCCGCGTTGTCGGTACAACCAGCGGGCCGACATTGCCCACAATCGCGGCATTGCCGCTCTCGAAGGCCGTATGCAGAGGCGCCAATTCTTGCGGCAGGGCGAATTGCCGGCCGCCGAAACTTGCCGCATTGCCCGGCGTCAGCGGAAGCAGATCTGGGCGGTCCCGCGATCGCCCGAGATCGCGGTAAGTCGTCAGCAGCGGTTCGCGGAAGCGCTCATATTCCTCCCAGCTCGCATCGTCGAAGGGCAGGAGCGTGTCGTAATTATCCATCCCGCCATAGAGGAAGAGACAAATCAGCGCCTTATAGCCCCCGGTATCCGCGGCGCGGGCGGGTAGGCTTGAGAGCAGGCCGGTCAGGCCGAGCGCGCCGGCAGAGCGCAGGAGGGTGCGTCGGGACAGGGTCATGGGGATCTCCTAGCGCTGAATCGCAAATTCATACGAGGTCAGGATGACCAGGAGCGCTGTCTGCACGCGGGCACGTCGACTGGCGGTCTCCTCGCCGGGGATTATGGGTATGGCTTGCAGGATCAGACTCAGTACGTCGCGGGTCGAATCCTCCAGCTGGCCACTGGTCAGCATGAGATCCAGGCGATCAATAAGCGCATCAACATCATCTGCGATCTCGATCTCGGCAGAATAATCGGGATGGAAGCCCAAAGTATCGGTGCGGCGGTCGCCCCAGCTCTCTCCTATGATGAAGGGAGACAGAAAATTCGCATAACCGATAATGCTGGCCTCATTGATGATCTGGAGTTCAGGCGCTGTCATGCCCGCATCGCCAGATGCGGTGCCGGGCGCGACATAGCCAGGCCGGTAGAAGTTGAAGACAGACCTTGAACCATAGGGCTGCTGCGCGAGCGCGCCGGGAGCGCTGGTATTCCAGAGCGCATCCTCGCGACTGGCCTGGCTGCCATCAATGCCGAAGGCGCGTGCCCAATGCACGAAGCGGATGACCGGTTCGCGCACCTTGCCATAGGTGGCGGATTGCTGTTCCGGCGCGATATTGGCCTCACTGTCCATGAGCACAGCGGCGAGGGTGGCAGCCAGATCGCCGCGAATGCCTTCCCCGACAGTGCTGCCATCGGGCAGACGATAGCTTCCCGTTTCGAACGTGTTGGCGACGCGTCCGATATAGGCATTGCTGGGATTGGAAAGCGTAAAACGCTGGATCAGCTGACGACTGAAAAAGGGTGCGACATTGGGATGTTCGAACAGGGCATCCAGCGCCATGTCGATACTGCTGCTTCCATCCGTCCCGGCCGGGATGACTGTTCCGAGAAAGCGCTTCTCCTCCGGAGAGTGAAACGCCTCGAACATCTGCAGGGCCTCCCATTGCGATGCATCACTCGACGGATCCCACCAGCCGGGGCCGGCAAGGCCAAGCCCGGTAAAGACGCGCGCGAGGCCGGTAACATCGTCATTGTCATAAGTCTCGATGGGCTGGCCCTCATTGTCGAGAACCGGTGAGCCATCCATCTGCAATTGAACGAGGCCAATGGTGAAAAGCTGCATGATCTCACGCGCGTAATTCTCATCAGGCACGCGCCCGCTCATCGGATCTCCGCGTTCATTATAGAGATAGGTCAGATAGCTTGCCATGGCTGGCGAATAGGTGACGTCGTGCAGCAGGTCGCGGAAATTCCCGAACGCGTTTTCGGTCAGGATATCCATATAGTGCGCCATCGTATTGGGCCGACCGACCAGGGTGTCATTCTCCGTAGACACAACGAATATCTGGGAGAGGGCAAAGGCCATTCGCTGGCGGAGCTGATCATCTCCATTGATCGCGCTTTCCCAGAAACTGTCGGCGGTTGCGCGATAAATCAGATACTCCGGCTCGAAAACCCGCGCCTGCATGGCGTCCAGATGCAGGGTTGGCGGCCGCGCGAGTTGGTCTCGGAACCATAGAGATTGATTGGAATAGGCGAGGTCCTCGATTTCCGTATAACTCGCACCGAATGTGGCTTTGCTTAGAAAGCTGGCGGATTCTTCAAGGGCTTGCTGGCTGACCGGCGCCGGTGTTGCCGGCGGTGGTGTACCATTATTCCCGCCGCCAGAAGTGCCACCAGTGGCGCCACCGCTGTCGCCGCCACCGCCACCACCGCAGGCTGCGACCAGCAACGAAAATGCCGCAATCGCCAGGGCGCGCGGCGCTCGGCCTGTGCGCGATCGCCTGGATATCGGGACGGGTCTGTTCAGGTCAAACAGCGCGGACAGGAGCATGGGTGGCCTCGCGGACGATTGCAGGTCGAACCGCGCAAACCATACGCAGCCCGGTTTGAAACCCCGCCCATAAACCCATTGCGTGGTAAACTAGCAGCAAAACACGATAGAAGAAAAAGGATTCGAATTGAAGATGATTATCTTCAAATTGTTAGTGGCTTAGGACGCTAAGCAAATCTTCTGGTTTAGCCGAATCATAGATCAGAAACTGCGTTCTCGGGGCAAAGCGGACGAGGCTCTGGCGAATCTCCTCCGCTGCGACAGGGCCTGAGAGATACGGGTTGAGGATCACCGTCGAGCGCCCGTCCAGCGCGCGCAGCGCTGTCAGGATGTGGGAGATTGTTCCAAGATAGCAGCCCGCAACGAGCACGGGCCGGGCGTCGAGCTCGCGCAACAGATCCAGATTGAGGCCATCTTCCGCAATCGGTGACATAAGGCCGCCAGCGCCTTCGATAAGCGTTGGCCGCTGTCGGTCGAGCTGGTCACTGCACCAGTTTGCGATGGTCTGCAGGCGCAGCTCGCGGCCCTCGCGCCGGGCCGCCATGTCCGGCGAGAGCGGTTCACGGAACCGCCAGGGCGTCATCGCGGTGACAGCGTTTGCATCGAGGCGGGCGGCTTGCGCCTGGAGCAGGCGGACCGTATCGCTGTCCCGGATTGCATCAGGATCAAAGCCGGACAGAACGGGTTTGAGGACTTTGCAGGCTTGCCCGGCCTCATGTGATGCGCGCAGCAGCGCGCAAAGAATATGGGTCTTGCCGATATCCGTGCCGGTGCCAGTAAAGAAGATCGGACGGGCCATTATTCCGCTGCCATGCTGTTGGAGCGAAGGTGGGTCAAACGCGCTGCGAGGCTGTCAATATCGGCTTCCGAATGGGTTGCCGAGACGGTGATCCGCAGGCGCGAAGTGCCAATCGGGACAGTCGGTGGCCGGATCGCTGTAACCAGGAAGCCAGCCTGTTCCAGCGCGCCGGAGAGGGATAGCGCATCCGATTCTTCGCCGATGATGAGCGGGATGATCGGGCTCTCAGGCTTCGGCAGGCCGAGCTTCCGGCACAGTCTTGCCGCCAGTTCGAGTGGTCGCCCGGTTTCGATCTGGCCGGTGGTGATCAATTCGAGCGATTTCAGTGCGGCACCAATGCTTGCCGGAGGCGGGGCGGTTGTGAAAACGAAGGGCCGGGCCCGCGATCTCAACAATTCACACACCTGATGTGATGCGCAAAGATATCCGCCATAACTCCCTATAGATTTGGATAAAGTCCCCATTTGCAAAGGGGCTTGTGCTGGTGGTTGCCAGCTGTGCGCTGTCCCGCGCCCGTCGCCGAGAATGCCCAGCCCGTGCGCGTCATCGACAAGCGTCCAGGCGTCATGAGCATCCGCCAGGGCGAGGATTTCCGGCAGTGGTGCGCGGTCGCCATCCATCGAGAAAACGCCATCGGTCAGGATAAGGACATTCTGGTGCTGGTCGCGGTGGCGCTCAAGCAGGCCTTCAAGGCCTCGAATATCATTATGGGGAAAGACTAGTTGATGCGCCCGGGAGAGCTGCGCACCGCCATGAAGGCAGGCATGGGCCAAGGCGTCGACAAGAACCAGGTCATCGGGCCCGACAAGTGCGGGCGTGATGGCCAGATTGGCCAGATAGCCTGAGCCGAAAACAATACAGTCCTCACTTCCCTTGAAGCTGGCGAGACGCTGTTCAAGCTCGAAGAGGAGGTCATAGCCGCCCGTTACCAGTCTTGAAGCCCCGGATCCGGCGCCATGCGCGCAAGCCGCTTTCTGCGCGGCGGCGATTACCTCCGGGTGCTGGCTGAGGCCGAGATAATCATTGGAGCAGAAATTGATCAGCATCCGGCCGTCGCGCTCCACCCGCATTTCGGGGCGGGCATTGGCGACCTTGAGGGACCGGCGTCGATTATGCGCCTCCAGCGCGGCAAGCTTGCCCGCTGCAAAAGCGTCCAGAGAAGGGGAGGAGGAACTCATATTCGCCCTGTTGCACAGAAATCCGGCCTGCTAAAGCCCTGCCATGACTCAATCCCTGCTTCCCGCTGAATTCAAGCCTTCAGATCATCACGTCTGGCGTCCCTATACGCAGATGAAAACCACGCCGGCGGCGCTGCCGGTCAAGAGCGCGCAAGGTGTACATATCCAGCTTGCCGATGGCCGGCGCCTGATCGACGGCGTGTCCTCCTGGTGGACGGTCTGCCATGGCTATCGCCACCCGCACATCATCAAGGCGGTGAAGGACCAGCTGGATGCCGTCCCCCATATTATGCTGGGCGGACTTACGCATGCGCCAGCGGAGCGCCTCGCTGCGCGTCTGGCCGCCTTGCTTCCCGGCGATCTCAATCATGCATTTTTCTGCGAAAGCGGTTCGGTTTCGGTGGAGATCGCGATGAAGATCGCGATGCAATCCTGGCTCAATCGCGGTGTGAGCGGGCGGACGAAGTTCATTTGCTTCAAGGGCGGTTATCATGGTGACACGCTGGCAGCGATGTCGGTCTGTGATCCCGAAGAGGGCATGCACAGCCTGTTTGCCGGCGGGCTGCAGCGCCAATGGGTCACGGATCTGCCCGACACGCCCGAACGCGCCAGGGCACTCGAGCGCCTCCT
>JBELMP010000014.1:0-25996 GCA_042095695.1 Maricaulis sp.
CATCGCTTCCTTCCGCGACCGCCCTCGCCTTGAAATCCTCGACCATTGCCGGGATCAACGGGTCGACATCACTCTCGCCTTTCCAAAGATCGAAATGCACGCCCAGCGCTCCGAAATCCTTTTTCAGGGCGGCGACGGACACGTCGATGAAATGCTGCAAAAGAACGCGATATCCTTTGCGCCCGGCCTGCAATTCCGCCGTGGCCTTGCGTGAGGTCTGCAGACGTTCAGGGTCCGCCTTGGCCTTGCCGGAGGCTTGCGGGTAGAGACGGGCCAGATCTTCGATATTCACTGGCGGTTCCGTCGGATACTCCCCGTCGAAACTGGCATCGAAATAGATGAGATCCGGCTGCTCCTCAGCCAGCTCGGTGATCAAATGCCCCATCTGCAGGCCCCAATCACCCAGATGGATATCCGAGACAACCTTATCGCCGCGAAAACGCATCAAACGCTGGAGGCTGTCGCCAAGTACCGATGAGCGCAGATGGCCGACATGCATGGGTTTGGCGACATTGGGCCCGCCAAAATCGATCATTACGGTTTTCGGGTCCGCTATTCGGGCAGCGCCGGCGCGCTCATCGGCCGCGATCTCTGCAGCACGGGCATCATAGGCCGCCTGGGCAGGCGTGAGATTAATGAAGCCCGGCCCGGCAACCTCGGCGTTTGCGATCAGGGCATGGTCGGAAATCGCTGCAAGCACGGCGTTCGCGATATCGCGCGGCGGCTTGCCGGCCTGTTTCGCTGCAGGCATGGCCCCATTGCATTGAAAGGGTGCGAGCTCGGGATTTTTCTTGGACGGGGAAACACGGCCCAGTTCGCGCGGTAGCTCAAGGGAAGCAAACGCGTCGCCCAGCACTGTGCCGAGCTGATCAGCAATTGAAGGCATGGGATCTATTCCTGGCCGGCGATCACACGAAAGCGGCGGCCGCTGCGATTATAGGCAAGTTCTTCATCCGTCAGCTCGAAGCCGACCAGAATTTCAAAATTGGCACCGGACGTTTCAGCATTGGCTCGCGGGATTGAAATCGCCTCGATCGTCTCGGTCATATAGACACGGTCTTGGCCTTCCTCGAATTCAATCGTCAGCGGGAACACCTGTTTTTCGACGACACCGATATTCACCCGGGTGATCGCGACAAAATACTCATAGATGAAACGGTCGCCGCTGGCGGACGGACCGCGTCCAAATCCGAAATCGATTTCAAGATTCGCAATAATCGGCCGCTCGTCATAATAGCTGCACTGGCTGCGAATATTGAGAATCTCGCCCGTATATCCCACATTCGCATAGCGCTCCTCGACGTCCGTGAACTCGACCATGCGGTGGGCATCATAGAGCGCAAACGCGGATGGGCAGGGGCCCGAATTTGGCGGCGGTGAATCCAGCGAGTCCGTAACCGATGCGACGGTGGAGCAACCGGTAAGGATCAGACCAAAAGCGGCGATGAGGGCAAAAGAACGCATGGTGCAACACCTGGATTAAGGACGGGCAACGCCTCTGGATCGGGCGCGACCACTTTGTTAATCACGGTCATACGATGAGCTGAGCGAGACCGCAACGCCGTCGCTGAAGGAGATCGAAGTCAGATGGATAGAATGCGCCCTCAACTCACAGTTCTGCTCGCCGCTCCTCGAGGTTTCTGCGCCGGTGTCGATCGGGCCATCCAGATTGTCGAACGGGCGATCGAACGTTTCGGGGCGCCGGTTTATGTCCGCCATGAGATCGTCCACAACCGACACGTCGTTGAACGGCTCGAAGCCCTGGGCGCGGTCTTTGTTGAAGAGCTCGACCAATGTCCGGCGGATCGCCCGGTGGTCTTTTCCGCACACGGCGTCCCCAAATCCGTCCCCGTGGAGGCCGAGCGCCGCGAAATGATCTTTGTCGACGCCACCTGCCCGCTCGTCTCGAAAGTTCATGTCGAGGCCGAACGGCTTTTCGATCAAGGTTGCGAAGTTGTCCTTATTGGTCATGCGGGCCATCCGGAGGTCATCGGCACGATGGGGCAATTGCCCGCAGGTGCTATCCGGTTGATCGAGACTGTCGCAGACGCCGAGGCCTTTGTGCCAGCTGATCCCGGCAAACTCGCCTTTGTCACCCAGACCACGCTCTCGGTCGATGATACGGCGGACATCGTGGCGGCGCTGCAGGCTCGCTTCCCGGATATCAAGGCGCCGCACAAGGAGGATATTTGTTACGCCACTACCAACCGGCAGGCCGCCGTGAAGGAAATGGCGGAAAAATGCGATGTCGTCTTCGTGATCGGAGCACCAAATTCCTCAAATTCCGTACGCCTGGTCGAAGTTGCCCTTAAGGCCGGCGCACCGCGTGCGCGGCTCGTATCAAGCGCCGCCGATGTCGCCTGGGAGGAGCTGGACGGGGTGGAAACTGTTGGCATCACCGCAGGGGCGTCGGCGCCGGAGGACCTCGTGCAGGGGCTGATCGACGGGTTTCGCAAGCGGTTCGATGTGGTGCAGCATGATGTGCGGGTGACCGATGAGGATGTGGTCTTTAAACTCCCTCGCATCGTCGCCTAGGAGAGCCATATGGCTGAGCTGAAGACGCAACCGACCAAGATCGCACCTGCCGATTATATCGCCGCTGTGGAACACAGGACCCGCCGCGAAGATGCGCAGACCCTGCTCCAACTCATGCAACGTATCACCGGATGGGACGCGGTGATGTGGGGGCCGTCAATTATTGGCTTCGGCGAGTATCACTACAAGTATGACAGCGGGCATGAGGGCAATTCCATGCGCACGGGCTTCTCGCCGCGCAAGGCGAATCTCGTTCTCTACATCATGCCCGGCTATACTGATTACAGCGAGATTCTGGCCCGTCTCGGCAAGCACAAGATGGGTAAGTCCTGCCTCTACATAAACAAGCTTGCGGATATTGACCTGGACGTTCTTGAAGAGCTGATCCGCGCCGGTCTCGCTGATATGGACAAGAAATACCCGGAGACACGGAAATGACATCCAGTCCAAAACAAGTGGTCGGAAACTGTGTCGACGGTCAAATCATTTTCCAGCGCGGATATTTTGATCGTTTGACATTCTACAAGGCCGCGGGGATCGCGCTGGAGGACATTCCGGCGTGAGCGTAATCACAATCCATACTGACGGTGCGTGTTCTGGAAATCCCGGACCGGGCGGATGGGGTGCAATCCTCGAATGGAATGGGCATCGCAAGGAACTGAAGGGCGGCGAGGCGGAAACCACGAATAATCGCATGGAAATGACCGCCGCGATCGAGGCCCTGGAAGCACTCAAGAAGCCCGGTCGCAAAGTCATTCTTGTCACCGACAGCGTCTATCTGCGCGACGGGATCACCAAGTGGATCCATGGCTGGAAGAAGCGCGACTGGAAGACCGCCGACAAGAAACCCGTGAAGAATACTGACCTCTGGCAGCGCCTCGACATGATTGCGGCCAAGCACGAGATCGAATGGCGCTGGGTCAAGGGTCATGCCGGTGATCCGGGCAATGAACGCGCCGATGAATTGGCGCGCGAAGGCATTGCGGACCTGAAACTTTAAGCGGCCTTGTCCAGTGCTTGAGAGAGCGCCGCCAGGACCGAGGGCAGATCGAGCGGTTTGACCAGATAACCGTTTGCTCCGGCCGCCGTATATTTTTCCTCCGCACCACGTGTCGCATCCGCGGTTACGGCAAAAATCGGGATATCGGCATAGGGCTTGCCGGACCCGCGTATCCGTCTGATCGCTTCGTCGCCGGACATGACGGGCATTTGTATGTCCATCAAGACGGCGTCGAAATTGCTGAGCTCGAGCGCATCAATAGCCTCCTGCCCATTGCCGGCCAGTTCCACAGAGTGACCTGCACCGCGCAGCAAGGCAGCCGCGACCATCTGGTTGGTCATGACGTCATCGACAATCAGGACACGCGCAGGTGCACCGGGCTCACGCGCCACCCCGCCTTGTCTCGGGGTCGCATCAATCGCTTCGGCGGCCTCTGCCGCCGGCAACGGCATTTCGAACCAGAAAGTGGAGCCTTTGCCGACTTCGCTTTCAACGCCAATCTCGCCATCCGCGAGGCTGACAATTTCCTGGCATATCGCCAAACCCAGCCCGGTTCCGCCATGCGCCCGCGTCGCGCTGTCATCAACCTGCGCAAACCGGCCAAAGATGCGGGCCTTTTGATCATCGGGAATACCGGGCCCGGTATCCTCGACCTCGAAGCGTAGGCGATTATTCGGGGACCGACGCATGGACAGGCGCACATGGCCGTGCGTCGTGAATTTGACGGCATTACCCGCCATGTTGATCAGAATCTGGCGAACCCGTTTTTCATCGCCGATAACGCGGTCGGGAATATCGTCCGCGCGCTCCAGCGTGACCTCGAGCTCCTTTTCACGCGCCAGCCCCATCACCATGTCAACCACGGAAGTCGCGGTATTGGTCACGTCAAACGGCTTTTGAGCGAGCTCGAGCACACCAGCCTCAATCTTGGAGATATCAAGAATATCCTCGATCAGTTCGAGCAAGGCGCGACCTGAATTCTTTAACGTCTCGACATAGGTCGACTGCTTGCCGTCCAGCTGGGTCATGCGCAGGAGTTGCGCCATTCCGAGCACCCCGTTGAGCGGTGTGCGGATCTCGTGGCTCATATTCGCCAGGAATTGAGACTTGGCGAGATTGGCCTTGTCCGCCTCTTCCTTGCGCCGTTCGATCTCCTCGCGGCCCCGAACCTCTTCGGTTACATCCAGATTGACGCCTGCGAAAATCGGCTCACCCTCGATATTCTCGCGCAGCACCGCCTGGGACCGGATATGGCGCAGCTCGCCATCCGCAAGTCGGATTCGATAGAAAACATCATAGGGCTCAGCATGGTCGAGCGCGCGTGCCAGGCGCTCCTCCAGATAGGGGGCGTCTTCCGGGTGAAGCCTTGACCGCCAGACCTCCAACGCGTCTCGTTCATCGTCTTCCAGGATCTCGAACATGCGCTGGGAGCCATCATCCCACCAGGTAAAGCCAGACGCGAGATTCATTTCAAAAACGCCGACATGCGCCGCGCCCAAGGCGAGCTCGAGACGACTGGAAAGGGTCCGGAAATCATCCTCGCGGTTTTTGCGCGCGGTTATGTCCTGGAAAGATCCGATGAGTTTAACGACTTCACCATTCTTTCGGATCGCGCGGCCAACGGCGCGCACCCAAATGCGGTTGTTCTTGGCTGTTATTAACGGGAGTTCCACATCCCAGGGGTTTCCCGTTTCAATTCCTTGGGCGACCAGGCCAGAAATATGGTCGCGTGCCTCTGGTGCATAGAAATTGATCGCTTCTTCCATGACCGGCACATAATCTGGTCCGACTTCATGGATCTTCCGCGTGATCGCGTCCCATACCGGTTGCCCGGTCTCCAAATCGACTTCCCAGCTACCGATTCCGCCAAGTTCAGTCACCGCCAGAAGCCGGTCATTCACCCGCTCTCGCTGGGCCAGCAGCTCCAGTCGCTCGCGTTGGGCACGGCTTTCAGCGATCAGATTGGCGATCGTGCCCAAAAGCGGTGCCAGGGTGTCAAAAGTCTCGGCCTGATATCCCTCCTCGCGATTGGCGAGAAAAAGAGCGCCGATGAAATCAGGCCCATTGTATAGCGGTATTGCCGCAAAGGTCTCGATATCCGGGTGCCCGGACGGCACTGACTGCATGCCGACCACAGACGCCTGGTTCTCGATCAGGAGCTCGCCGGAATGGACCACCTTTCCAACCAGCGTGTCAGGAAGGCGGAAGTCGAGCTGTCCATCCATCTCGGCATCGAAATGCGCTTTCAGCGCGGCTGGCCAATCAAAGTCGGAGATCACGCGGGCGGAGAAATAGCGGCCGTCTCGATCCTCCATGATCTCGCCAATAATTCCAAGTTCACTGCCGGTGAGTTCCATGGCGACATCGAGCAGACGTTTATAGGCTCTATCGACAGATCGTCCCGCCGTAATGAACTCGCTCTGCACATCGGCAATCGCTGCCAGTTGCCGATTGGAGAAAGCCTGCTCTTCCGCCCGGGCGCGTTGGGCGATAATGCCCTCGATCACACCACCGAGCGCTGTCAGACGGGTTTTCATCCCGGCATCAAGATGAAGCGGCTCATCATGGATGACGCAAAGCGTGCCGATCCGACAGCCGCCCGGCTCATGCAGGGGAATGCCGGCATAGCCGCGAATATTTGGTGCGCCCGTAACCAGATCATTGTCAGCAAAGCGCGGATCTAAGAGCGCGTCCTCGACATGCATCAATCGCGGCGCCTGGATCGCGTAATGGCAAAACGCGATGTCGCGCGGTGTCTCGTCGGCCGGGATATTGATATTGGACTTGAACCATTGCCGGTCGCGGTCGACCAGTGAAACCGCCGCCATCTTCGCACCCGTCAGCGCTACTGCGATATCAGTAACAGCATCGAATTCCGGTTCAGGGTCCGTATCGAGAAGCGACAGGCGATGCAGGGCCGCGAGCCGATTGTCTTCGTCCTGGGCGTCCATGAGCTGTCCTGACTGGTTGCGAAAACACACTAATCGAATCAAGCGCCATCATACGAGATGTGGTTTACGATCAATGAAAGTCAAAGCTCTCGAACGCAGTCTAGGCTTGTAGCTCCACCAGTAGAACCACGCCCTTGACTTCAACCACACGCAGTGACGTGCCCGCTACAGGGTCGCTCTCATCGCGCATCTCGGCGGCCCATTCAGTGTCACCATAGCGAACACGACCGCGCGCAGCGCTGAAATCGGAGACAGCGATCACCCGTTGTCCGACCATTCGCATGGACCGGTCATTCAGACCGCTATCGGCACCAGCCCGCAGTTTAGGGCGCACCCAGCGATCACCGGCCAGGACGAGCATCATGGACAAGAGCGCAAAGACACCCAGTTCGACAGGCCAGCTCACATTCAGCACCTCGAGCGCGACAAAACCGGTCAGGAACGCCGCCGCCGCCGGCCAGAGGAGATAGGTCGTCCCGGTCAGCAGCTCGGCGATAAGGATCACGCCCGCGATCGCCCACCAGCCGAGAAGGTTGAGTTTCTCCAAGAAGGAAAAGATGGCATCCATGGTCAAACTCCTTTCCAGCTGAACCGATTAGTCTTTCCGTGTCGCTTCTGTCACCGCTTCATGCGCCGCTTTTCCGAGCTCGCCGACACCGGTGATCGTGCTGACAATGTTGGAGAACTCCGCCGGGATGATGACGGTTTTCTGCTGATCACTGACGGCCAGCTTGCCGAACGCTTCGACATATTTCTGGCCAAGGAAGTAATTGATTGCGGTGACATCCCCTTTGGAGATTGCCTCCGACACCATCTCGGTGGCCTTGGCTTCCGCTTCGGCCTCCCGTTCACGGGCCTCGGCGTCAAGAAAAGCGCTCTGACGGCGGCCTTCCGCCTCCAGAATCGCGGCCTGTTTTTCACCTTCAGCGCGAAGAATTTCGGACTGGCGCGCGCCTTCCGCTTCAAGAATCTCGGCCCGCTTGAGACGCTCTGCCTTCATCTGGCGCGCCATTGCCTCGGTAATATCCATCGGCGGGGACAGATCCCGGATCTCGATGCGCGTGACCTTCACACCCCATGGATTCGTGGCACTATCGATCACCTGCAGCAGGCGCGCATTGATCTCATCCCGCTTGGAGAGGGTCTCATCAAGGTCCATGGATCCCACGACCGTCCGTACATTGGTCAGGGCCAGATTGATGATGGCAAAGTCGAGATTATCGACTTCATAGGCAGCGCGCGGTGCATCCATCACCTGGATAAAGACCACAGCGTCGACGGATACCGTCGCATTATCCTTGGTGATCACATCCTGATTGGGCACATCGAGAACACGCTCTCGCATATTCATCTTGTAACCGATACCGTCCACGAAGGGGACGATGAAGTGCAAGCCGGGTTTGAGGGTTCGTGTGAAACGTCCAAACCGCTCGACAGTAAACTCCTGTCCCTGCGGCACGGTCTTGATGACCGACATGATCACCGCAAGCGCCAGGAAGAATAATACCGCGATACCGATTAGCCCGAAATCCATACGAACCCTCCTTTAAAAGCTGCCCTCTCTAGGCAGAAACCGTGTCCAGCTGACCCAGAATATGGTCTGCCGAAGACACTTCGAATTCACCCGGCGCTTCAATATTCAACGCGGTGACAACCCCGTCCTTGACCAGCATGGAGAAACGCTGAGAGCGCGTGCCCATGCCAAAGCCGGATCCGTCCATCTCCAGTCCAACAGCTGCGGCGAAAGCGCCATTGCCGTCCGCCAGCATCAGGACATCCTCGCCAGCACCCTGTTGCTGACCCCAGGCGGCCATGACGAAGACATCATTGACCGACAGGCAGGCAATCGTGTCGACGCCCTTGGATTTGATGGTTTCGGCCTTCTCGATGAAGCCCGGCAGATGCTTTGCAGAGCATGTCGGGGTAAAGGCGCCGGGAACCGCAAAAAGCGCAACGGTCTTGCCGTCGAAGACTTCCGCAGTTGAGACTTTGTTCGGACCGTCGGCCGTCATCGTCATGAAGCTGGCGTCGGGCAGGCGATCTCCAACCGAAATCGTCATGATTATTTCTCCTGAGGCTAAATATAGATGCACTTGCGCACGGCAAGATAGCGGGAACGCGTCTGGACGCATCCCTTATTTAGAGCGAACATGCAATTATGTCAGATCCGACGGATTCTTCTTTCAGCGATCCCTATCTCTGCGGCAAGCTGCTGATTGCAACGCCGAGCATTGGCGATCCGCGGTTCGACCGGACGGTCATCCTGATGTGCGACCATTCCGAAGACCATGCGATGGGCATTGTGGTGAACAAGCCTGCGCCCGGATTACGCCTGCCAGATCTTTATATGCAGCTGGATATAGAAACCGAACGGAAGGCGCCCGACCGGGCCGTCCTCGTCGGCGGGCCCGTGGAACGCGATCGCGGCTTCGTCCTCCATTCGGCAGAATACGAAGTGATCGGCGCGACCCTGCCGGTAACGGACACAATCAGCATGACCGCGACACGCGACGCGCTTGAAGCCATCGCCTCCGCTGAACCGCCCAAACGCTTTGTTCTGGCCTTGGGCTATGCGGGCTGGGGCGCAGGTCAGCTCGAGGACGAGATCGCGGCCAATGCCTGGTTGGTCGTCGAGCCGCACGAGGCGTTGGTGTTTGGCGACGCCAATGACGACAAGTGGAATGAGGCCCTCGCCCGCATCGGCGTGACACCGGAGCATTTGTCGGCGATGAGTGGGCGTGCTTGAGCGCAGGCGCTAGCGTGGCGGCCCGAAGCGGCCGTCCAGCCCGGACTGGACCGCGATGACGGCGTCCTCAGGCGGCAAGGCGCCTGCGAACCGATACCCTTGGGCATAATCACAGCCCATGGCCGCCAGGGCCTGTGCGGCGGCCTCGGTCTCGACGCCTTCGGCAACGACTTTCATCCTGAAATGGCGGGCGAGTTGGATCACGGATTCGACGACGGTCGACGCGCTGTCATTGCCGGCCATGGCGCGCACAAAATACTGGTCGATCTTCACCACGTGGAAGGGCAGGCTCTCCAGGCGCGCAAGGGAGGAATAGCCGGTCCCGAAATCATCGAGCGCGAGTGCCACCCCGGCCTCGGCGAGGCGCTGCATGGCGCTTTCCGCCGCATCCGGGTCCCGCATAATCTCGGTCTCGGCAACTTCAAGCTTGAAGCTGTTTGCCGGTAGATCTGCGGCATGCACACGCTCAATCAAGCGTTCCTGAAAATCGGGACTGACCAATTCGCTGACCGAGGCATTCGCCGCCACAAACAGCGCCTTGGCCTCGGGGATCGCCCGGCGCCAGGAGGACAGGTCTGCGATCGCATGGTCGCGGACCAGCGTGCTGATGGCGCTAAGCAGGTCCAGGTCCTCGGCCATGCCCAGAAAATCCGCCGGAGCCAGGACACCGACACCCGGCCTTTGCCAGCGCGCCAAGGCTTCAAAACCGGCCAGGCATCGATCAGCAAGTGAAATGACGGGTTGATAATAGGCGCAGACCTCACCGGATTGCACCGCGTCTGCGAGGGCATGCTCGTCAGCAATCCGGACGGCAGATTGGCTGGTCTGCCCGGCCGGGGTCATCAATCCCCGGAACTGATTGCCTTCGCGCTGTCCCAGCAGCCGCGCATAACTCAATTGCCCGTCTTCGCCGATTATGCGGATGCGCAGATCAATCGCGTCGCGCTCCAGCGAGGCCCTGAGCGCATCACGATCGAACGGGCCGATACGCCCATAAAAATCGGTGAGTTTCCAGTCCGACCCGCTCAGTCCAAAGCGCGCAACTTGACCGGAAAGGGCGAGATGACCGCGCTCCAGATCGATCAGAAATGCCAGGGCGCCCGCAGCGGCAGCGCCGGTCTCGAACCGGTTCTCATCCATTAGCGCGGATCAGTCCGCAGAAGGGCGAAGCGATCATGATCCCGCCACTCACCGGCAATATTCAGCAAACGCCGGGCCCGGCCCTCATACTGAAAGCCGACACTCTCCAGCAATTGCTGTGAGGCATCATTCTCCGGGCGGCATGCTGCCTCAACACGGTGCAGTCCCAGCGTGTCGAAAGCGAAGGACAGAACGCGGCGCACCGCAGCGCGCGTATAGCCCTGCCGGGTGTACGGGCTGCCGATCCAATAACCGATATCCGCGCTTTGCAGAACGCCGCGGCGGACATTGTTCAAATTGCAGGCACCGAGCAGGACATCATCGCTGGCGCGCAGGACAAAGAAGGGGAAGCCGGCGCCGGACTGGCGATCAGCCTGATACCGGGCGATCCGGCGACGAAACGCGCCCTTGGACAACTCATCCACGGTCCAGGCTGGCTCCCATGGCTCGGTATGCGCCCGGCTCGCACCGCGCAGCCGCGCCCAGTTTTCATAATCTTCCAGAACCGGAGCTCTTAGTCGGATGCCCTGACCGACCAGTTCATCATCTTCCGGATCATCGCGCCAAAGTGCCACGCGTTCACTCCACAATCGGCGAGTCGCTCGCTCTTTTATCATTATCCACCCGAAGGTGGGAATTATCGCCAGCGCAATCGCCCTTGGGCGAGGTGCAGCGCCAGATAGACCGCGATCAGCGCCAGGGCCAGACCATACCAGGTGATGGCATAGCCGAAATGCTTGGCAGGCGGTGTCTGCGACAGACTCGCCGGGAGGCTGTCATCAGAGCGCGCCCAGATCTCCAGCATCTGCTCTGGAGCGATGTCCAGGGCCTCCGCCATCGCGATCCGGTCGAAACCATACCACTGATTGGTATCCGGATCGTTGCCGGGGGTGAAAAAACCGGGTTCGGGCAAAGGCTCCAGTCGCCAGCGCTCGGGCCGGCGAACAGATCCGTCTGCCTGCAGCTCAAAACCGGATTCGATCAGCAAGAAGGCCGCGCTTTCGCTCGCCGTGCACGCCTGAACCTCAATTGCCCCGATGCGCACAATGCCCGGCATGTCGCGCATTGCATACATGTTGAGCTGGGCGCCGAGCAGCGGGGCCGGCATCTCGACAGCGGGACGGAACTCGCCGGCCGCGCTGTCGCACAGGGCAGCCTGCAGGCTGACCGGCGCGCCGCGGGTCTCAAACTGAGTGATCAGATCCTGCTTCCAACTCATCCGGCTGATCTGCCAATTGCCCAGCGCGATCAGGAGCGCAAGCCCCGCCAGGGCGAAGACACTTAAAATGGGTAGGGGCCGGAAAATCGGCATTGGTAAATCTCTATTCGTCCAGTCGCGCTTCCTGCGCGTCATGATGAAATTGCAGGGCGAATAACAAGCCCTTGAGAGGCCGCAGGCAAGCGATTGTGGCCAGCGGTACGAGCGGCAACTGGATCAGCGCATGCACCCAGAGCGGAGGATGGTCGAAGGTCAGTGCGACAAGGAGGAAGACCACCATCGCCAGGAAGCCGACGATGAAGAGTGCGAATACAGATGCCCCATCGCCAACATCTGCGGACTCAAAGCTTGCGCCGCAGGCATGACACCGCGGCGCAATTTTGAGCAGGCCGTCAAACATATCGCCCTCCCCGCAATTCGGACACCGGCCATGAAAACCGGTGGCGAAGGGCGAGGGCCGTGTCACGCCGTTACTGGTAGACGACGTAAACGAAGGCGAAAAGGAAAAGCCAGACCACGTCGACGAAGTGCCAATACCAGGCTGCCGCTTCGAGCCCGAAATGCTTCTCCGGCGTGAATTGGCCGGCCAGCAGGCGGAAAAGGCAGACAGCGAGGAAGATCGTACCGATCACCACATGAGCACCGTGGAAACCCGTCGCCATGAAGAAGGTGGATCCGTACAAATTGCCACCATCGGCCACAGAGAAGGCGAAGTGCGCGTGCGTGTATTCGTAGACCTGCAGCGAGGTGAAACACATGCCCAGGATCACCGTCAGCAGCAGGCCGAGCTTGGCGCCCTTGCGATCGCCGTGCTGAAGCGCGTGGTGGGCCCAGGTCACAGTCGTACCGGACAGCAGCAGGATCAGCGTATTCATCAGCGGAAGATGCCAGGGGTCAAAGGTTTCGACACCAGCCGGTGGCCACTGCGCGAGGCCCGGATCGAGCCGGACTTCGTGGAAGATCGCATACTCGAAAAAGGCCCAGAACCAGGCGACGAAGAACATCACCTCGGAGGCAATGAACATGATCATGCCATAGCGCAGGTGCAGATCGACGACCGGCGTATGGTCGCCCGCGCGGGATTCCTTGATCACGTCGCCCCACCAGCCAAACATGGTGTAGATGACGATGCCGAAGCCGAGCAGAAGACCGCCCCAGCTGCCCTCGGCATACATGAAGGCCAGCGCACTGTCCTCGCTGACCAGGCCAGCCATATTACCAACGGCGCCAAGGCCGAGCAGGAATGCGCCCACCGAGCCGACAAACGGCCACGGAGACGGGTCTACCAGATGATAATCGTGCTTAGGAGCGGCCCCAGCCATCGCGAATCTCCTGCGATAAATCAGTTAGTCGGTGCGGTGATAACCGCACTGGGTGAAAGGTTCAATGCTAAGGCGCTGCATTGCGAGGCGATGCAGACCCCTCTTCAGTTTCAAAAAACGTGTAGGACAGGGTGATCGCCGTGACGTCATCCATGCGACGCTCCTCGTCGATCAGCGGATCGACAAAGAAAAGCACTGGCATATCAATGCTCTCACCCGGCTGCAGCGTCTGCTCTGTAAAGCAGAAGCATTCGATTTTGGAAAAATAAATCGCGGATTTATACGGCGCGACATTATAGGTCGCCACACCCGTCACCGGCACGTCCGAGGTATTGGTGGCGCGATAATAAGCCAGTGCGCTTTCGCCCACATTTACCGTGATCGAACGTTGCAGCGGCTCGAAGGTCCAAGGGAGATCAAGCGAGGTATTGGCATCGAAATAGACCGTCATCTCGCGATCCAGAATGGCGCCAGCCTCGCCCATGGCGACCTGGGTGGTGCCGCCATAACCGGTGACACGGCAGAACAGGTCATAGAGCGGTACTGATGCGAAAGCCGCGCCGACCATGGTGACAGCTCCGAGAGCAGCCGTCATGGCGACGCGAAGGTTCTTGTTTTCCGGACGTTTGATCATCATCCAGCTCCGTTGGCGACATTCTGGCTCAGGCGGACCACGGTGATGCCGAACACGATGACCATGAAGGCCACGAGGCTCCAGGCAATGGCGAGATTGCGCTTCTTGCGTGCAGCCTCTTCCTCCGGCGAGAGCTGGTGAAGCTCGCCGCTGGGAACGCCTTCGCGATGATAGAAACCGAAATTATTCGCGGCAGACTCACCGGCACTGTCCAGGCGTTCAGGCGAATGACCGCCCTCGGCTCCTGCATCGCTGCCACTATCTCCACTCTCACCTGATGCCATTATCCGTTCACTCCCGGGATTGCCCAATAAGCACCAAATGCGTGCTCAATGATCAATGCGGCAAATAGTACGGTCAGATAACCGATCGAGTAGGCGAAAAGGTCGCGGGCGGCCTTGTCGCCGGCACGAACGGCATAGAGCTCGGCTTCTTCCGCCGACCCGGCCTCACCGGCGCGCGAATTGAAGACCCGCCAGGCCAGGAGCAGGAAAAGCGCACCGCCCCCCAGCGAGGTCAGGGCATAGGCGATACCGCCCAGACCAGTCAGGACTGGTGCTCCGGCAAAGACAACAAGAACCACTGAATAGAGCAGGATTTGCAGACGCGTGGACTTGGCGCCCTTGGCCACCGGCATCATGGGGACATTCGCCGCGGCATAATCACCGGATTTGTAAAGCGCCAGCGCCCAGGAATGCGGCGGCGTCCACAGGAAGATGATCATGAAAAGGATCCCCGCATCCAGCGTGATCTCGCCGGTTGCGATCACCCAGCCAATCATCGGCGGAAAGGCCCCGGCAGCGCCGCCGATGACGATATTCTGCGGCGTCGAGCGCTTGAGGAACATCGTGTAGATGACGGCGTAGAAGAAGATTGAGAAGGCCAGCAGAGCCGCAGCCAGATAGTTTGCGGCCAGAGCCATTGTCAGCACGGACAGGATCGAAGCGACAATCCCCATGCCATAAGCATCAGACGGCGAGATGACACCGCGCGGCACGGGTCGTTTCTGGGTCCGCTTCATCGTCGCGTCGATATCGGCATCATAGGCCATGTTGAGCGCGCCGGCAGCGCCGGCACCCACAGCGAGGGCGAGGATGGCGACGAAGGCGAGGAAGGGATCTACATCCACCGGCGCGGCGATCAGGCCGGCGAAGGCGGTGAAGACGACAAGCGTCATCACACGCGGCTTGAGCAAGTCAAAATAGTCGCGGGGCGAGGCTGTCGAAACAGCCCCGCCCTTTGCGCGATGAACGCTGGCGTTCGTGGTTGTGTTCAAGAGACGGCCTTACTTGATCTTGGGCAGCTCGTTGAACTGGTGGAAGGGCGGCGGAGAGGACAGCGTCCACTCAAGCGTCGTTGCACCCTCACCCCACGGATTGGACTCTGCTTTCCGGCGAGAAATGATCGACTCGATCAGAACCAGGAAGAAGAAGACCATACCGACGAGCATGATCACATAGCCCCAGGACGACACCATGTTCCAGAAGGCATAGCCGTCAGCGTAATCGACATAGCGACGCGGCATGCCCTGGAGACCCAGGAAGTGCTGCGGGAAGAAGATCACATTGGCGCCGACGAAGAAGAAAGCGAACTGCATCCGAGCGAAGAAGGAGTTGTACTTCACGCCGAAAATCTTCTCATACCAGTAGTACCAGCCCGCGAAGATGGAGAAGACCGCGCCAAGCGACAGCACGTAGTGGAAGTGTGCCACCACATAATAAGTGTCGTGCAGCGACTGGTCGACGCCGGCATTGGCGAGGACCACACCGGTAACGCCACCCACGGTGAACAGGAAGATGAAGCCAATGGCCCACATCATCGGGGTTCGGAATTCAATCGAACCACCCCACATGGTCGCGATCCAGGAGAAGATCTTGATGCCGGTTGGCACCGCGATGACCATGGTGGCCGCGACGAAATAGGCTTTCAGATCCACCGGCATACCGACCGTATACATGTGGTGCGCCCACACGATGAAGCCGATAAAGCCGATCGCCACCATCGCATAGGCCATGCCGAGATAGCCGAAGACCGGCTTGCGCGAGAAGGTCGAGACGATGTGCGAGATGATGCCGAAACCGGGCAGGATCAGGATGTAGACTTCCGGGTGTCCGAAGAACCAGAACAGATGCTGGAACATCACCGGATCACCGCCTCCGGCAGGATCAAAGAAGGCTGTACCGAAATTCCGGTCCGTCAGCAGCATGGTCAGCGCACCCGCCAGAACCGGCAGGGAGAGCAGCAGCAGGAAGACCGTTACCAGGATCGACCAGACAAAGAGCGGCATCTTGTGCAGGGTCATGCCCGGCGCGCGCATGTTGAAGATCGTGGTGATGAAGTTGATCGCGCCCAGAATGGAGGAGACGCCGGCAATGTGCAGCGACAGGATCAGGAGGTCCATCGCCGGACCATTATGCCCCAAGGTCGAGAGCGGCGGATAAAGCACCCAGCCACCGCCAAACCCGTTATCGCCGCCCGCACCGGGTACGAATAGCGAGATACAGGCCAGCGCGAAAGCAGCCGGCAGAAGCCAGAAGGAGATGTTGTTCATCCGCGGGAAGGCCATATCCGGTGCGCCGATCATGAGCGGCACGAACCAGTTACCAAATCCGCCGATCATCGCCGGCATGACCATGAAGAAGATCATGATCAGACCATGCATGGTCGTGACAACATTATAGTTATGCTCATTACCGAAGAGATCGCCCCAGAGCGTGCCCGGGCCGGTGAAGACCTGCAGGCCCGGCTCGGCGAGCTCCCAACGGATGAGGCCGGACATGGCACCACCGATGACCCCCGCGAAAATCGCGAAGATCAGGTACATCGTGCCGATATCCTTGTGATTGGTTGAATAGACCCAGCGCTTCCAGTCCCAGAGGCTCGGGGTGTGATCGTCGTGCGTTGCAGCGTCAGCAGACATTCTTCAGCCCTTCTTAGTCGAGTTGAGCCAGGCGCGTGGACCGCGCGGCGGAGTATTCAGCGATCATTTCATAAGCCTCTGAGGAGTAGGGGTCCTCAGTGACCATTTCGATCCAGGAATCGAACACGCCCTGCGAGACCGCGTGGACCTCGATCGGCATGAAGGCGTGGCGGATACCGCAGAGCTCAGAACACTGCCCGTAATAGACGCCTTCCTGATCAACGCGGAACCAGGTCTCGTTGATACGGCCCGGAATGGCGTCCATCTTGGTGCCGAAGGCCGGCATCGCCCAGTTGTGGATCACGTCGGCAGCAGCGACCTGCAGGCGCACGGTTGCGCCAACCGGGACCACAAGGGGCTGGTCCACGGCAAGATTGCGCGGCTGGTGTTCGGCAAGATCTTCTTCAGCGACCATGTTGGACACGAATTCCTCGACGCCATGGTCGGGATATTCATAGCCCCAATACCACTGATAGCCTGTCGTCTTGATGGTGAAATCCGCTTCCGGAATTTCATCCTGGTAATAGAGCAGCTGGAAAGACGGGACCGCAATGAAGACCAGGATCAGGACCGGGATGGCCGTCCAGACGACTTCGAGCGTCGTGTTATGGCTGAACTTCGCCGGGACCGGGTTCATCTTGCGACGGTAGCGAAAAATGATCCAGCCGAGCAGGCCCATCACGAAGACGGAAATCGGGATGATGATCCACAACAGAATGTTATGGAAGCTGTCCACCCGATCCATGATCGGCGTTACACCGGGCTGAAAGCCCAGCCCGCCATCGGTCGGTTGACCAACGAGCGGCGCGGCGAGAGCCCCGGCTGAAGTGAGTGCGATGAGCACAAGTGCGGTCAGAAAACGCATGGCTTCCCCATACAAGTCAGGCGTGAAGACGGAAGGATGTCCGTCGATGGCGGCGGAATATAGTGCCGGTCGCAAGCCCTGTCAGGCCGTTAACAGCATTTTTTGCGCGCTTGTTTGCACCAATAAGGTGAAAATCATATTTTGTCATTTTAAAACAGGGATATAGACTTCTGTTGAGACGATTCGACGCACGCTTCGCGCCGCCTATCTTCCATGGTAGAATTCTGTCCTTGCTCGGAAAGGAGCCCGGAATGCGGCTTTTCGCCACTCTGCTAGTCCCGATTTTCGCTTTCGCTACCCCTGCGGCCACCGCACAGGTCGTCATCCAGGGCGAATCACCTGCGCGCCTCTGCTACGAGCATGCGGTCGCTGAACGCGATGACCGGTCCGCCCTCGCGGATTGCAATGAAGCGCTCGAAACTGTCGAGGTTCGCCGTAATCGCGCAGCGACTCATGTGAACCGCGGTATCATTCTGCTTCACGCGGGACGTTCGGAAGAGGCGCTGGCAGATTTCAATGAGGCAGAGATGATTGGATCCGTCCGCCTCGGGGATCTCGCCCTCAACCGGTCCAGCGCGCTAATTCGTTTGGGCCGATACCGCGACGCCGTAACGCAAACAGAGATCGCAATTGCCGAGGGCGGCTTCAATGCTGCCAATGCCTGGTTCAACCGCGGTGTCGCACTCGAGGAGCTTGGTGATCTGCCCGGCGCCTATGACGCCTATCAACAGGCTGCGACCTTGCGGCCAAACTGGCGACTGCCCCAATTTGAACTGCGTCGTTTCGGCGACGTCAGCCCAAGCTGAGTTTTTCAGACGTCTCGCCGATCGACACCTGCTTGGTGGGAGTTTCCACCGAGCGGGTGCTCCACTATGTCTAGGACAGCGCATTCTGCATCACCGCCGGAGGACCAAGCATGACCCATGATCCGATCGACCAGTTCGAGTTTGCGGCCGAGGATGTCATTCCGGTCCTGCAAGACACCATGTCCGGCGCGGATGACGGCGAACTCTTTCTGGAGACGGCCGCTTCGGAATCGCTGGTGTTTGATGACGGGCGATTGAAATCGGCGAATTTTGATACGAATCGCGGTTTTGGCCTGCGCTGCGTCGCGGGCGAATCGGCCGGCTATGCGCATTCCTCCGACCCGACGCTTGATGCCGTAAAACGCGCTGCCGAAACTGCGGGGGCGGTAAAACGCGGCGCACCGGGACAGCTCGCCTCTGGACCGGATGGCACGAACCGGAAGCTTTATGACGCGGTGGACCCGGTTTCCGAGCCGGGCTTTGAAATCAAATCGGCCCTGCTGCAGGAGATTGATGCCTATTGCCGGGCCAAGGACGGATCTGTCGTGCAGGTCAGCGCGTCAATTGCCGGATCCCATCGCGCGATTTCAATCATTCGGCCCGATGGCGATATGAAAACCGATATCCGGCCCCTGGTCCGGTTGAATGTGTCTGTCACCGTCGAGCGGGATGGCCGTCGCGAAACCGGCTCGGCCGGCGCTGGCGGACGGGCGCTGTTTGATGCCTGGATCAAACCGGAAGCCTGGAAGTCCCTCGCCGACGAGGCGATGCGGATTGCCCGCGTCAATCTTGACGCTGTCGACGCACCCGCGGGTGTCATGGATGTGGTCCTCGGGCCGGGCTGGCCTGCCGTCCTCCTGCATGAAGCCGTCGGGCACGGGCTCGAGGGTGATTTCAACCGCAAAGGATCATCGGCCTTTGCTGGCCGGATGGGTGAACGGGTCGCCGCCGCGGGCGTCACCGTCATCGATGACGGCACCATGCCGGAGCGACGCGGTTCGCTGACGATTGATGATGAGGGCACGCCGACCGAACGCACCGTGCTGATCGAGGACGGCATTCTAACTGGCTATATGCAGGACCGGATGAATGCGCGCCTGATGGGACAGAAACCCACTGGCAATGGTCGTCGGCAATCCTACGCTCACCCGCCAATGCCTCGTATGACCAATACCTATATGCTCGGCGGCAGCCACAAGCGCGAGGAAATGGTCGAGAGCCTGCAGGACGGGATTTATGCCGTGAATTTTGGTGGCGGCCAGGTCGATATCACCTCAGGCAAGTTCGTCTTCCAGTGCACCGAGGCCTATCGTGTCATCAATGGCAAGGTCGAAGCCCCCGTCAAAGGGGCCACGTTGATCGGCGACGGCCCGACCGCCCTCACCCAGATCACAATGATTGGCGATGACTTTGAAATGGACCCCGGCGTCGGTGTCTGCGGCAAGGCCGGCCAGGGTGTTCCCGTAGGAGTCGGCCAACCAAGCCTTAAAATTCAAGGCCTTACCGTCGGCGGCGCGGGTGCCTAAACAAAACTTCATTACATCCCAATCATAAGCCTCACACAGGTGTGAGTGACCTTACGGAAGGTTACGTATTATTTCCCCGCGACCTCGCCTACTCCCTTGGACCGGGACGTTGGGCGGGTCACGCTTCTTGGGGAAAATATGCGAGGGACATCCACTTTTGTCGCGGCGAGCACCGCGCTGATTTCACTTTCGACACCACACGCCTTTGCCGCTCAGGCACAAGCCGTGTCCGGCTGCGCGGCGGCAGCGGCGGATTGTGCAGTCGTCACCACGAGCGCGGGCAGTGCGGTCTATGCACCCGGCTTTTTCACAAGTTTTGCACCAACGACAGCGCTCGACATGGTCGTCCGCGTGCCGGGCTATTCACTGTCCAATGGCGACCAAAATCGCCGCGGACTCGGGGATAGTTTCGGCAATCTCCTGATCAATGGCGAGCGGCCCTCGAACAAGTCGCTCTCCCTTGAAACGGTGCTGCAGCGGATTTCCGTCGATGATGTTGAGCGGATCGAGCTGATCCAGGAAGCCTTGCCCCAATATGAGATGCGAGGCCATCCGCGCCTGGTGAATGTGATCCTGCGTGAAGGCGTCGGCAATTCCGGCTCCTGGGTCGTCAATACGCGCCAGTCCGGCGGGCACAACATCACGCCCTTCGCCAATTTCTCCTACACGATGCAGGCCGGAGACGCAGAGATCACCTTTGGCGTCGAGGCCGGCTGGGTCCGCCACCGGATTCGCAGACGCGAGTCGCTTTACGAGAGTGGCGGTCTCGACCTCACTGAACTGCGCTTTGACAATGACCAGCGTCATTATCAGGAGGCGACGCCGACCCTTTCGATCAATTGGCCGCTGACCGAGCGCGCGACTCTGCGCTTTGATGGCCGCTACAACACCTGGGAATGGCGGCGCAATCAGCGCTCCTTTGTCGAATCCCCCAGCGGCGCTGACCTGCGCTCGGAATTCGGCGAAACAGATAATAATGGTCGTCTCTACTCCTCCACGACGACCCTGAATTTCGACGTCAGCGACGCATTGTCCATCGAGACCATCGCACTGGTAACACGTGAGGAATGGTCGGACGGGCCGGAGACCTACAATATTTTCGATGCAGACGGGGCCTTCGACTTCGGGATGCTCTTCTCTGCCATGGGCGAATATGAAGAGACGGCCTTCCGTTCCAGCGCCAATTGGGACCTCGCCGACAATCATGCGGTGACCTTCGGTGCAGAAACCGCGCTTAACGCCCGCGATACGACGCTGATGATCTGGGAAGATCGCAATGACGGGCTGGGCTATGTGCCGGTCAATCTCGATGTCTCTGATACGCGGGTGGAAGAAACGCGCAGCGAGATTTTCGCCACGCATACCTGGACGGTATCCGACCGACTCAGCCTGGAAAGCGGGTTGCGGTATGAATTCTCCGAAATTGAGCAGACCGGTGATGCCAACCAGTCCCGCTCCTTCACCTATGCCAAGCCAGCTTTCACGGTGAACTGGCGACAGGATGATGAAAACCGCTTCCGTTTCACCGTCGAGCGAGATGTCGACCAGCTGAATTTCTCCAAATTCTCCTCCAGCGTGGATGTCGGCGACAATACCTCCACCATTGGCAATCCGGATTACGTACCGGAGCGCACCTGGACACTTGAAGCCGAATGGGAGCGGCGTTTCGGCGACGGCTCCTACTCGCTGGTGATCGGTCATGACTGGGTTGAGGATCTGGACGGCTTCATCCCGGTTACCACATCAGATGGGTTTGTGTTTGATGCGCCCGGCAATATCGGTGATGGCACCAATTTGCGCATCACCCACAATCTCACCGCGCCGCTGGATGAGTTTGGCCTGTCCAATGCCGTAATCGATGTCTTTCTGGAATGGTATAATACCAGCGTCGACGACCCGCTGACCGGAGAGGCACGCCCCTGGTCCGGCTATCGCGAATGGGAGTTGCGCCTCGATTACCGCCAGAGTTTTCCGGAGGCCCAATTCTCCTGGGGCTGGGATTATTTCTGGCTCTCCCACGGTGAAGTCTACCGCGCGCGCGAATTCCGTCGGCAGGACTTCACCGATGGCGATCTGGACGTCTATGTCGAGACCACTCGCTGGTGGGATCTGACCATGCGGGCCGGGATCGATGCCGTCTTCAATAATGGCGATGACCGCGAGCGGATCTTCTATGACGGCTCGCGGGCCGACGGGGTGATAAGTGCAATCGAGTACCGCAATGAATCCATGGGCATAACACCCTATTTCCGGGTTCGCGGCACCTTCTAATCGGGCCATTACGGGGCAGTCCTCGACTGCCCCGTCACTTGTGCCCGCGACTGAATGCCATCATCTGGTGGTATGATTTTGTGACAATACCGCGCCTGGCTTAAGCTGGGTCATGCATTACCGCCTATGGGAGGTTCGTCGATTAGGCTGATAGACGTCATACGCTTGAAAACCGCCCTGGCCGGAACGCTCTGGGTCACGGCGGGCGGTCTGGCCCAGCAGACCGAGGTGCACCGTTATGATCTTGAAGTGTCCGGATCGGGGCATCTCCTCATTAGCGCTGAAATCGCCGGCCGGGGCCCTTATCGCTTCGCGCTGGATACCGGCGCCAGCCGGACCGGCATTGCCCGTGCCATCGCGGATGGTGATCGGATACCAGGCCACTGATGTCGATCGAAACATCCAGGCGCTGACAAACAACTTCCAGGCCGCCCGTTTCGAGCTTGAACATGTTCGTGTTAACGGGGTGGAGCTGGGTGATGTTCAAGCCGTTGTCCTGCCGAGCGACGATCCACCCCTTCCGGTCGTCGGCTATTTCGCCACGGACGCTTTCGGCGCCAATCTTTACACGATTGATTTCGTCGAACGGGCCTTCATTACCGGGTCAGCGCCGCCGGCTCATGCTGACGGTCAATACGACGCTGATCGTGGGCTGTTATTAGCGGCGGCTGAAGTAGAGTTTCGCGATATTCCGGTCGCGGTAATGATCGACACAGGTTCGGCAAGAAGCTTCATTAATCCCGCGCTTGCCGATCACCTGCCAACCGGGAATATCGCCCTCAACATGATCGGTGTCGGCGGGGTCGACACGCGTTATGGCCTGCAGGAGGCTCGAGGCCGGTTGGTCCGCCAGCTGCAGATCGGCGGCGCCTGTTTCGATCGGGCCGATGTCTATGAATCCGATCTGGAAATCTTTACCGCTCTGGGCTGGGACGATCGCCCTGCCATGATAATCGGCATGGACTTGCTTGAGGGTCTCCTGCTGCGCGTGGATCGCGTGTCCGGGGCGATCGAGCTGAGTGCGCAGAGTGCGCGGCGTTCGTGCCGGTCCGGCGACCGGGTGCAGACCCGCCAGACCGATCCGCCGGCCTGAATCTGAGGGCTTCGCTTCAAGCTCCTTCCTAGATCAAGAGGCGAAAAGGCCGCGGAAACTGTCCTCCGCGGCCTCGTTCTTTGCCAACTGACGTACGGCTAGCCCGCCGGCTTGTCCGGCCCGGCCCCCGCGGCCTCTTCTTGCGCAAGATTAGGCGCCACAGGTTTTTCCGCATCGACCATCAGCCATTTGATAATCGGTGAGATTGCGAGCATGGCGATGGCAATTCCCATGCCGACCAGCCCGACATTGGCATAGACCTCCGCATAGCCGGCCTTGGCAGACGCCACATCGGTCAGCTGGCCGCCGATTGTCTCAGCCCCTGTCTGGGCAGCGATGATAGAGGCCAGGAAGTTGGACAGGCCCGAATAGAGGAACCACGCGCCCATCGTCATACCTACGACGCGCGCGGGCGCGAGCTTGGTGACGGATGACAGGCCCACCGGAGACACCATCAGCTCGCCCATGGTGTGGATCCAGTAGATGAGGAAGACGAAATAGACCGCCGTCAGGCCAGTTTCGCCGCTCAGCCCCATCCCGCCGACGAGCACATAGAAGCCCAGCCCGGCCATAAAGACACCCAGGGCGAACTTCACGGGTGTTGACGGGTTCATATTCCGCTTCGCCAGCGCCACCCACATCCACGCAATCAGCGGCGCGAAGATGAAGATGAAAGCCGCATTGAGAGACTGGAAGACCGGCGCCGGAACGGACCAGCCGAATATGGTGCGGTCGACCAGCCGGTCAGTGAACAGGTTCAGCGAGGAGCCCGCTTGTTCGAACAGCGCCCAGAATGGGATTTGCGCGAGGACGAAATAGATCGCCGCGAACATTTTCTTGCGCTCGTCGCCGACGGTCTTGATCAGCGCATAGCCGACCAGGAAGATGAACATCGCGATCCCGATATAGCCCGCGACATCCGCGAAACTGCCCGGATACTTCACGATAAGCATGGAGATAGCGACAATCGCGATACCCGTCAGATAGCAGGCCCATTCAACATTGATGGGGCCGAGGACTTTCTGCTTGAGCTTCTCTGCATCAGGGGGCTCGGCCTTGCCTTCCAGCGTGTGCTGGAAGACCAGGAAGGTGACAAGACCGGCAAGCATGCCCAGGCCGGCGAGGCCAAAGCCCCAATTCCAGCCCCAGGTAATGCCGATGATTCCGACCGTAATCGAGGAGAGGAAGGAGCCCAGATTGATCCCCATATAGAAGATGGTGAAGCCGGAATCCCGACGCACATCCCCGAGGCCGTAGAGTTCGCCAACAATGGTGGAGATATTCGCTTTCAGAAAGCCGACGCCGGCAATAATCAGCGCCAGGGCCAGATAGAGAATATTGACGAATAATTCCTCGCGCTCGATCCGCGTCATATCGCTGGAGAATTCAACACTGGCCGGCAAGCCCACGGCATCCGGGTTCTCGATCACCAGGCGCGATCCGCTGTCTTCGAAGCGGATCAGGGATTGTCCGGACTCAGACACGATAATCTGGTTCGCATCACCGCCGCGCCCATCCAGCGTGATCTCGTATTCCGCGCCTTCAAAGGTGAAAATCTCCTTCGACCCCGAGCCTTCAAACGCCATCATGCCATGACCGAGCACGAGCAGGATCGCGCCATAGGTCACTGCCTTGCGCTGTCCCAGATAGCGATCCGCCAGCGAGCCGCCCACGATCGTCATGATGTAGACCAGCGCCGTAGAGGCGCCGTACATGATGGACGAGCTTTCGTCGGAGAACAGGAAATGCTGCGTCAGATAGATGATCAGCAGGCCGCGCATCCCGTAATAGGAAAAGCGCTCCCACATCTCGGTGAAAAACAGGATCGCCAGCCCCTTCGGATGTCCGAAGAATGACGTGTCCTGCTTCGGCGCCTGCGGCGCAGCCGGCGGCGTCTCGGTCGTATCGGTCAAAATGTCCTCCCCTACCCGCCCTGCACGGGTCATTACAGGGGCGGCACTTCACCACGCGGCGAAAGCCAGCTCAAGCGTGACACGCGGTTGCTGGAGTCAGGACCGGCCCCAGGACCGGCCCCAGGACATGCCCCAGAAGCTGTTGGCTGACGATTAGAGACGCAATGGCTCGCCTAATAGGCACATTCCGTGAAGACGGGTTCGATCGAGCCATGCCACTCGCCCTCAAAGCGCTCGATCAGCAGCTCGGCGCGGGTGCGGCCACTGGCAATGATCTCGTCCAGTTCCTCAAGGAAGAGTGTCTCGCTTTCACCATGCCCATTGAGACGGGCCCGCGCTTGCAGACCCTGCCGGGAAATTTTCAGCGCCTCGCGCGCGATGTCTTTGAGTGTGCCAGACCGGAAAGGCGTGTTGAGCGCGGTCCTGGCAGCGCCCAGCCGCAGCTCCTCGCGTTCCTCGGCCGTCCAGTCACGCACCAGATCCCAGGCGGCATCGAGTGCGGTCTGGTCATAGAGCAGCCCGACCCAGAAGGCCGGCAAGGCACAAAGCGAATCCCAGGCACCGCTATCGGCACCGCGCATTTCGAGGAAGGTCTTAAGGCGGACCTCCGGGAAGAGCGTGGAGAGATGGTCCTCCCAATCGCTGATCACCGGCCATTGCCCCGGCAGAATATCGAGCTTGCCGTCCATGAATTTGCGAAAATCAAGCCCGGTCGCATCCATGTATTCGCCCTTCCGCTTGACGAAATACATTGGCACTTTCAGGGCCCAGTCCGCATATTGCTCGAAGCCGAATCCATCATCGAAGACGAAGGGCAGCATGCCCGTGCGGTTATTATCCGTGTCGGTCCAGATGTGAGAACGATAGGAGAGATATCCGTTCAAGCCCTTGTCTGAAAATGGTGAATTCGCAAACAACGCGGTCGCGAGAGGCTGCAGGGCGAGCGAGACACGGAACTTCTTGACCATGTCCGCCTCGGAGGAAAAGTCGAGATTGGTTTGTACCGTTGCGGAGCGAAACATCATCTGGTGACCCAGATGCCCGACCTTGGGCAT
>JBELMP010000015.1:0-25456 GCA_042095695.1 Maricaulis sp.
GACGGCCTTTATGCATCGATTGAAAGTCAAGCTGTCCCACTGACGGATTGGACGGACCTTCCAAGCTCGGAAAGCGGCTTCAGCCCCTTCTTCCGGTTTGATGCTGTCGAGCAATATGGATTCACAATAAGCAATGACGGCGCGCGATCTCACAGCGCCTATGACGGGCTGGCGAATGGCGTTGATATTCCCTGTGACAATATTGAAGCGGGCCGCGCCGTTCTCACGGAGCTGCGCGACCGGTTATGAGATAAAGGCTGACGTCAGAGGATAAGAACTCCCGTTCCGGCACTCTCAGACCGGAACGGGGCTGTCCCCAGCGGTGGCAAGGCGGGCTGTGCCCGGTGCTCAGCCATCCGGAGTGGTTGAGCCGAGAATTCCAGGCGTCTGCAACTCCCGGATCGCCAATTGCCACTGCTCCGAACTCAGCGGTCCCGTCAGGCTTATCGGCCCCAACATTTCGGTTTCCGCGGCGTTCAGCTGCGGAAGCGAACGACCATCCGGCAATACATGGCGGAAAAGCGCCGTCGCAGAAGTCGGCCTCCGGATCAGTCGACAAGTCTCTCCCAAGTCAGCGAGCACCCGGCTCATCACGGTGAGCCGCAACATGTCGTAAATCGAGGCAGGCGCGGATCGGCGCTGTAGAACTCCCGCATCCGCAGGGCGGGAGCAATAGGCCATACCGTTCATCCTGCCATGCTCTTCGACATAGCCAATCTGGCCATCCGTCGCGAAGAAATGAAAGACACGCTGGCGGTCAGGATCCAGACGGGGCGAGCGCTCTCCGGTCAAGCTGCGCATAGTTGTGCCGGCCGGAAGGTCGGCCTCCAAGGCGTACCGCCCTCTACCGAACATGAATACTGCACTTCTGGGATCGCCTATCGACTCATCTCCTAGGAATAGAAGGTTCACGGCTTCGCCCGCCATCATCGCGTCGGCGAAGTCCGTATCACCAAGGTTTTCCCAGCCGACATTTGCATCCCCGTCAGGGATCATTGCCAGCATCATTTGCGCACGGACAATCGGCAGCAATTCATCCACCTGTTCGCGGAAGGCAGCATGGTCCTCAATTTCCTCATAGATTTCTATCAGTTCGAGCCAGGGAATATCGGTCGCCAGGCCGAGCGTTTCCAACGCGGCATCGAGGGTGCGAGACCCGGATGGGACATACTGGATTATTCTGGAATTCGTGATGAAAGCGCCGTCCAGCGCCTGCAATTCGCCCGCAATCTGTACCGGTGGCGGCATCGAGCGAGCCAGGTCGTCGAGTACCGGAGCCACGTTATCGCCTTGACGCAGAATGATCACCGAAACGGCCACGATAGCAGCAATGAGGCCCGCCCATGCGCGTTTTATCTGCTGTTTGATCCAGTCCATCGACCTGTCTCCTGCCTTCCTGCCCAAGCATAGGTGGCGATTGCGTCTGACGAAAACACCGGGCGAGCCGCCCCCTAGTCGAGCAATTCCATAAGCTGGATGAGATTGCCGCACGTATCATCGAAAACGGCGATCTTCGCCCCGCCGGCCTGGACCGGAGCCAGGGTGAAATCTACGCCCAGGGCCTGCAATCGGGCGGTCTCCGCCTCGACATCATCGACACTGAACGCCGTGCAGGGAATTCCGTCCGCCTTGAGCGCGGCTTGATAGGCTTTGGAGGCCGGGTGCTGATTGGGTTCGAGACCCAGCTCCACCCCGTCCGGCTCCTCGGGCGAGACCAGGGTCAGCCAGCGAAACTCGCCGACCGGAATGTCATGCTTGAGCACAAAGCCGAGCTTATTGGTGTAAAAATCCAGGGCCTTGGCCTGATCCTCGACCACCACACCCTTGATATACATTCTCATGACAGCCCCCTGTTCCGCTGGTGCCGGAACAGGATTTACGCAATTCGCCAGAGAGGCAATCCCCGCGCGAATGCCGCGCTAGTCTTTTTCGCTATCCGCGCCCATCTGACGGGATCGGCGTTCCGCGGCATTCACCGCCATGCGCACCAGCTCCGGCAGTCCGCCGCCGGCCCCCATAAGCACGTCGAGTGCCGCCTGGGTGGTGCCGTTTGGCGAGGTAACATTGCGGCGCAATTCCTGCGGATCTTTCTGCGAAGCCGCCAGCAAGGCGCCCGCTCCGATCAGGGTGTGACGTGCCAGCTTGTCCGCAAGCTCGCGCGGCAAACCTTCGCCGAAACCGGCGCCGGCAAGCGCCTCGGCAAGGAGGAAGACATAGGCCGGGCCGGAGCCCGACACCGCCGTAACCGCGCCCATCAGGCGTTCATCACGGATCCATTCCAACTCGCCGGTCACGCCCAGCAATTGGCTGGCCTCATCCTCGCGCGCCTCCGCAGCGGCGTTGGAGACGCAGACTGTCATGCCCGCGCCGATGGCGGCAGGCGTATTGGGCATGGCCCGGATGATCGGCCGGTCGCCGAATAATTCCGCAAGACGTTTGATTGTAACCCCCGCCATGATGGAGACGATCATCGTCTCCTTGTCCAGCAGGGGTTCGAGGAAGCCGGCGACCTTCTCGACCATTTGCGGCTTGACCGCGAGCAGTACGGTACGGGTCTGCATCGCCATATCAATCGACATTGCTGGGAGATGCGTGACGCCATGGGTCGCAATCAGCGCCTGCACATCATCGCTGGGCGCGGGATCGATGATCACAATATCCTTCGCCGCGAAGGAGGTGGTGGTCTCGCGCAACAGTCCAGAAGCGATGGCGCCGCCCATCTGGCCAGCGCCGACGAGCGCAATCTTTGTCTTCTTGGTCACTGAGGATCAGGCCTCGCCTGCAGTTTCGAACATTGCGGCAGCCGCCGCATCCTCCGGTCCCTTGCCACCCCAGATCAGGAAATGGAAGGCCGGATAGAAGCGTTCACCGGCTTCGCGCGCCGCCACGATCAATGTGGCAGCCTGGGCGACGCTGATCGCGTCACTGCCCGGCAGGGGAAGCGCATGGCGGTAAAGAATGCTGCCATCTTCGGCCCAGACATCGAAATGGCCCATCCACAGCTTCTCATTCAGACGCGAGACCAGCTCGCAGACATCACGGAAGCGATTGGCCGGCACTTTCAGGTCCAGGCTGGCGCAGACATGCAAGGCCTCGAGCTCCGGACGCCAGGCGAACCAGATCTGATGATCGCGCCAAGCCCCGGGCGTGCTCATGTGCAGCTCGCCACTATCATCACGATCATAGGGGAATTGTTCCGCAATCACCGCCTGTTCAACGGCATCGAGCGGGTCTGACACGGTCAGCGTCACGTCATCGGAAAGCAAGTCCATGAGAGCAGTCTCCTTCGCCAGCGCGGCGACTCACCGTGTCTCGACGGTAAGTCTGCACTGCTGCGGGCGCAATAAAAAGCGGGGAACGGGGCGTGATCAGTCTGTGGATTTCGCCGCCGAGGATTTCGTAGAGGTCTTGCGTGCGCGCGTGGTCGACTTGGGTTTCGCTGCTTTTTCAAGCGCTTCAAGACGAGCCTCCAGGGTCGCAATCCGGTCATGCGCATCTGCGAGCGAGGCTTTCACAGCCTCATACTCCTCGCGGCTGACCAGATCCATATCCGCCACGACGCGGTCCATCTGCGCCCGGAAGACGGCCTGTGCCTCCTCGCCCATCGCCTGGGCGGCACCGACGGCATCGGTCATCAGTTCTGCGAAATCATTGAGAAGCGGGTTGCGCGTTTGCATGAAAGAAAGCCATTACAAGGGATATTAAACCTCTATATGCGGCGGGACGGGCGAAAGCGCAACGCGCCGAACCGTCACATGTGCATCTGAACCGCCTGTAAGCAGCCGGATCAGTCCAAAGCGAGCGAACCCATGCAGACCTGCCCGGCCAGTTTCGACCTCCTGGAGCCAGAGATTTTCTCGATCGGGTTCTTCACCCTGCGCTGGTATGCGCTGGCCTATATCGCAGGCCTGCTGCTTGGCTGGCGCTATATGGTGATCCTCAGCCGCCGGTCGCAACTCTGGCATCCTGTCGGCACCAAATCGCCGAAATCCCCCTTCAGCGAAACGCAGGTCGACGATCTGCTGGTCTGGGCGACGCTGGGCGTCATTGCCGGCGGCCGTCTGGGTTATGTCCTCTTTTACATGCCGGAAATGATCTGGACCGACCCGCTGCGCATCATCACCGGTATCACGGATGGCGGCATGGCCTTCCATGGCGGGCTCATCGGCGTGTCTCTGGCGCTCTGGTATTTCGCCCGACGGGAAAAACTCGACCTCTGGCGGATCGCAGACGCGGCGGCTGTGGTTACGCCCATCGGGCTCTTCTTCGGGCGGCTAGCCAATTTCATCAATGGCGAGCTGTGGGGTCGCCCCTGGGATGGTCCCTGGGCGATGACTTTCGAGCATGATCCCCTCTGCGTCCCACGACATCCCAGCCAGCTTTATCAGGCGGCTCTGGAAGGCGTGGCGATCTTCGCGATTGTAAATCTCGCCACCTGGAAATTCCGGTCGCTGGAAAAACCCGGTCTCAATGCCGGCCTCTTCCTTGTCAGCTACGGTCTCTTCCGCGCCTTGATGGAGATTTTCCGTGAGCCGGACAGCCATATGCCGGAAGCCCTGCGCGGACTGATCACCATGGGGATGCTGCTGTCCCTGCCGATGATCGCGCTTGGCGGGTGGTTGATCTGGCGGGCGCTGAAAACTGATCATACGGGTCTCAAATCCGCATGATCGCAGACCAGATCAAAGCGCGGATCCGGCAGACGGGCGCATTGTCTGTCGCCAGCTTCATGACTGAGGCCCTGTTCGATCCACGCGCCGGCTTTTACGCGACCAAGGATCCCATCGGAGCCGGATCGGATTTCATCACCGCACCGGAAATCAGCCAGATATTCGGTGAACTTCTCGGCCTCTGGGTCATGCAGAGCTGGGATGATCTTGGCCGCCCCGACCCGTTTCACCTTGTCGAGCTGGGACCGGGCCGCGGCACGATGATGGCGGATATCCTGCGCACCGGCCGGGCCCTTCCCGGCTTTCTGGACGCGGCGAGGGTCGTGCTGATCGAAGCCAGTGCCGCCTTGAAATCGGTCCAGGCCCAGACGCTCGGCCCCAGCGGGGCACAGATCCGCTGGGTTGACCGGCTCGATGCCGTGCCGGCTGGCCCCAGCATCATTCTGGGCAATGAATTCCTCGACTGCCTGCCCGTACGCCAGGCTGTAAAGCTCGATGGCGTCTGGCGTGAACGCATGGTCGGGCTCGACGAGGCCGATAATTTCCGTTTCGAGCTCGGCGGCGTGCTTGGCATTGACGAAGACCTTATCCCGCCGCCCCTGCGCGGTGCGCCGGATGAAACCCTGGTCGAGCTGCGCCCCGGGGATCGCCTGCTGATGGAAAGCCTTGGCCGACGCTTCGCCCACACGCCGGGACGCGCGCTCTTCGTCGATTACGGCCCGGCCGAGTCGGAGCCCGGCGACACGCTTCAGGCCATCCGCGCCCATGAGAAAGTCGCCCCGCTCGCCGAACCGGGGACGTCAGACCTGACCGCGCGGGTCGATTTCGCAATGCTGGCCGGCTTCGCCCGGACATTTGAACTCGACGCCTACGGCCCGGTAAGCCAGGGCTATTTCCTGGAACAACTCGGTCTGGAAGCGCGTGCGGCCATGCTCAGCCAGGCCGCCCCGGCAAAACGCGCGGAAATTGCACGCCAGATCTGGCGCTTGAGCGATCCCGACCAGATGGGCGAATTGTTCAAACTTCTCTGCGTGCAGTCGCCGCCGCTGCCGGAACCGCCGGTATTATCCGCAGGCTGACTATTCGTTGCGGTAATTTCCGATCATTTGATCTTCAATCCGGCTCGCGGCTCTGTTAAGCAGCGCCAACGCGTGGATTCGGGGGATCCCTTCATGAAATTACTATCGGGCACGTCCAACCAACCTCTGGCCAAGGCGATCGCCGATTATCTCGATGCGCCGCTGACAGCGTGCGAGATCGAACGCTTTTCCGACGGTGAAATCTTTGTCCGTATCGATGAGAATGTCCGGGGCGAAGATGTTTTCGTGATCCAGTCGACCTCCTCGCCGGCCAATGATCATTTGATGGAATTGCTGATCTGTATTGATGCGCTGGTGCGCGCGTCCGCACGCCGCATCACCGCAGTGATCCCCTATTTCGGCTATGCCCGACAGGATCGCAAAACCGGTGGCCGTACTCCGATTTCCGCCAAGCTGGTTGCCAATATCATCGCCAAGGCGGGCGCCGACCGGGTGCTGACCATTGATCTGCATGCTGGCCAGATCCAGGGCTTTTTCGACATCCCCACCGATAATCTCTTCGCCACCAAGGTGATTGAGGATGATATCCGTCGCAGATACCCGTCCGGGGATGATCTCCTGATTGTCTCTCCGGATGTAGGCGGCGTGGTCCGCGCCCGGGCTCTTGCAAAACTGCTGGATGCCGAAATCGCCATTGTCGACAAGCGGCGTCCCAAGGCCGGTGTCGCCGAAGTCATGAATATCATCGGTGAGGTCGAGGGGCGCCGATGCATTCTGTTCGATGATATGTGCGATAGCGGCGGAACGCTGTGCAATGCCGCGGCGGCTCTCAAGGAAAAAGGCGCGATCGATGTCTCCGCCTATGTCACCCATGGTGTTCTGTCGAACGACGCGCCGGGCCGGATCGCCAAGTCGGAACTCAATGAATTGGTTGTGACGGACTCCATCACCCCGGACCCGTCCGCGACCGAAACCGACAAGGTCCGCCGCCTGTCCGTCGCACCGCTCCTCGGCGAGGCGATCCGCCGGATCGCGAATGATGAGTCGGTTTCCAAGCTGTTCGACTAGACGGGTGCTGCAACCAGGCTGACTCTTCTTATTCCAGCGTGGTTGCGCGCCGCGCAGGGATCGGCTATAGCCCGCCGCTCGAAAGATTACGTGGCATAATGCCAAAGCAAAGTCGTTGCCCGCGCTTAAAGAGGCAGCGCTTCACATTTAAGGAAGTGGACCGATGAGCTCCAACATCGTTCTCAACGTTGACGTTCGCGAAGGCACAGGCACGGGCGCGGCACGCGCTGCCCGCCGCCAAGACCTGGTCCCGGGCGTTCTCTATGGCGGCAAGCTGGACCCGGTTGCGATCAATCTGCGCGGCAATGAAGTGCGCAAGGCCCTGCTGACCGGCAATTTCATTGCCAACATGCTGGAGCTGGACCACGAAGGTAAGCGTCAGACCGTTATCGCCCGCGACATTCAATTCCACCCGGTCTCCGACCAGGTCGTACACGTCGACCTCTTCCGCGTGGACGAAGACACCAAGATCAATGTTGAAGTGGCTGTTCGTTTCGTCAATGAAGCGGCATCTCCGGGCATGAAGCGCGGCGGCGTCCTCAATGTCGTCCGTCACGAGGTTGAGCTGCTGGTTCCGGCCGGCAACATCCCTGATCACATCGAAGCCGATCTGACCGGTCTCGATATCGGTGACAGTGTGCACATTTCCGCGATCAAACTGCCCAAGGGCGCCAAGCCGACAATCGCTGATCGCGACTTCACCATCGCAACGCTGCAAGGCTCTCGCGCTGTCCTCACGGCCGCTGAGGATGAAGGCGAAGCCGATCAGGCGGAAGCGGAAGAAGGCGGCGAAGAGTAAGCCTCTTCCCGGCTCCAGCCACGGAGCCGCCGAACTGAATTCACAGGCCGCGATCTCGCAAGGGTTCGCGGCCTTGTGCTGAGAGGAGCCAGGATACGACATGATGATCCTCGCAGGGCTCGGCAATCCCGAGCCGAAATATCTCAAGAACCGGCATAATGTGGGCTTCATGGCGCTCGATGTAATCGCGCAAGCCTATCATTGCGGCCCCTGGCGCAAGCGCTTCCAGGGCCTCGCGACCGAGCTTGTGATCGGTTCCAACAAGCTGCTGCTGCTGAAACCGCAGACCTTCTACAATAATTCGGGCCACGCGATCGGCGAGGCGGCCAATTTCTTCAAGGTCGATCCGGAAAAAGTACTCGTCTTCCATGATGAACTGGACCTGGCACCGGGCAAGTTCCGTCTGAAAAAGGGCGGCGGCGCTGCCGGCAATAACGGCATCAAGTCTACCACCAGCCAACTCGGTCCGGATTTCCTGCGCGGACGAATCGGCGTCGGCCATCCCGGCGATCGCAATAAGGTCACCGGCTATGTCCTGTCCGATTTCTCCAAATCGGAAGAGGGCTGGCTGATAGATCTGCTCGATGCTGTGGCCAGCTCTATCGACTTGCTGGCCAATGGCGATTACGACGCCTTCCAGACACAAGTGACCCACAAGGCCCCGGCCCCCGCGCCCGTTACGCGCGGTCCGGCGACAAAAGAGGACTGATCCCATGGGCTTTAAATGCGGTATCGTTGGCCTGCCAAACGTCGGCAAGTCCACCCTCTTCAACGCGCTCACGCAGACGGCTGCAGCCCAGGCAGCGAATTATCCCTTCTGCACGATCGAACCGAATGTCGGTGATGTGGCTGTACCGGAACCGCGTCTGGCCAAGCTCGCCGAGATCGCCCAATCGAAAGAAGTCCTGCCGGCCCGCATGAATTTCGTCGATATCGCCGGCCTTGTTGCCGGCGCCTCCAAGGGTGAAGGCCTGGGCAATCAGTTCCTTGCGAATATTCGCGAGACCGATGCCATTGCCTATGTTCTGCGCTGTTTCGATGATGACGACATCACCCATGTTTCCAACAAGATCGATCCGCTGGCCGATCTGGAAACCGTCGAGACCGAGCTGATGCTGGCGGATATGGAAAGCCTGGAAAAGCGCCGGGCCAATTTGGACAAGAAGGCCAAGTCCGGCGACAAGGAAGCCAAGGCGACGCTGGCGCTGGTCGATCTCGCCCTGGACCAGTTGAACAATGGAAAGCCGGCGCGCTTTGCCGAGATCAACAAGGATGACGAGAAGGCCTGGAAAGGTCTCCAGCTGCTGACGACCAAGCCGGTCCTGTTCATTGCCAATGTCGATGAGGACAACGCCGCGACAGGCAATGCCTATTCGCAAATCGTATTCAAGCGCGCCGAAGAAGAAGGCGCCCAGGCGGTGACGATCTCCGCCAAGATCGAGGCTGAACTCGCCCTGCTCGAGGATGAGGAAGAGCGCGCGGAATATCTCGAGACAATTGGTCTGGAGGAGCCGGGACTCGATCGCCTGATCCATACGGGATACGCGCTGCTCGGCTTGCAGACCTATTTCACCGCCGGCCCGAAAGAAGCGCGGGCCTGGACCATCCGCGAAGGCTGGACCGCGCCCCAGGCCGCAGGCGTCATCCATGGCGATTTTGAAAAGGGTTTCATTCGTGCCGAGACCATCACCTATGAGGACTATGTGGAATGCGGCGGGGAATCGCCGGCGAAGGAAGCCGGTAAAATGCGCGCCGAAGGCAAGGACTACATCGTCCAGGACGGCGATGTGATGCACTTCCGCTTCAACGTCTAGCGCGGCGCCGCCAGGACCTGGTCGAAGATTGCCGTGTCGTCCATGCTGCGCGCCAGCAGCATGGCCCCTTCCAGCTTGGCAATCAGGGCTAGAGCTGCGACCTCGCGCTCGTGCGGAGTGGCAAGACTCCCATCGCGCTCATGGGCCGCCAATAACCAGGCCTTGCTGCGAGCGAAGAAGTCACGTGCCTCCCGGGCGACCTGGTCTGGCAGCCTGGCAATTTCGGCACCGAAAATTCCGCATAGACACATCAGATCATCCGTCACCAGCGCGGATCGAAACGCATCGATATAGGCCGCGATCTTTTGCGCCAGCGTCCGCGAATCGCGCGGATCCCCCAGCGCGTCGATGAAGCGATCTGTATACCGCCTTGTCATTGCTGCGCCCAGATCCGCCTTGGTCGGGAAATGATAGTGCACGCTCGCCGATTTGATTCCGACCTCCGCCGCGATATCGCGGAAGCTGAACCCGTCATATCCGCCAATCCTCGCCTTGCGTTCGGCGATATCGAGGATGTGATCTACCTTAGCGGATGCCATGAGACTGCCTTTCTATCGATTGATAGGTAGTCATGCCATCATCAAATGCCAAGACCGAAGCGCAAGCCCGATATGCGGTCATTCACCCTTGCCTCTGCGCGGGGGTGGAGTAACAGTCCCGGTCCACTCTTCCAGCGAGCCCCTTGTGACCGAGCGTGATACACATAATCAGGACCTGCCCATGCCCCTCTGGGAGCTGGTCGCGCTGTTGGTCGCCCTGAGCGCGCTTGTTGCCCTGTCCATCGATATGATGCTGCCGGCGCTAGACGACATCGCAACGGATCTCGACCTCACCCGCGATAATGATCGGCAATATGTGATCACCGCCTATCTGGCCGGGTTCGGTGCAGCGCAAATCTTTTATGGGCCCCTGTCCGACCGTTTCGGTCGCAAGCCGGTCATGCTGGCGGCGATTGCCATCTATCTCATCGTCACACTGTTCTGTGCCTTGACGCCCAGCTATGGCCTGTTGCTGGCAGCGCGCTTTGCCCAGGGGTGCGCAGGCGCCGCCAGTCGCGTTATCAGCGTCGCCATCGCCCGAGACCTGACTTCCGGTCGGCGTATGGCGGAGATCATGTCCATGGTGATGACCGCCTTCATGGCAGTGCCTGTCCTCGCCCCATCAATCGGACAGCTCGTGCTGATCGTCGCGGATTGGCGCTGGATCTTTGTCACCCTGATGATGTTTGGATTGGTGGTGCTCGTATGGATTCAGCTCCGCCTGCCGGAGACCCTGCGGCCGGAATACCGCGTTCCCCTGCGCTTCAAACCGACCGTGAGCGCGTTCCAGGAGGCGCTGACCAACCGTATCATGCTCGGCTATACGCTGGCCGCCACGGCCTTTTTTGGCGCGCTCTACGGGTTTCTTGGCAGCTCGCATCAAATCTTTGTCGAGCATTTCGGACTGGGTGATAATCAGTTTCCGCTCGCCTTCGCCGTGATTGCCAGCGGTATCGGCGTTGCCAGCTATACCAATTCGCGTCTGGTCCAGCGTTTCGGCCAACGTCGCCTGGCCCATGGTGCGCTGGTCGCCTTTACCGGGATTGGCGCGATCCACGCGCTGGTGCTCCTGGCCGGCGTCGACAATCTCTACGTCTATCTCGTCCTGCTCTCGGCAGCGATGTCGCTCCTCGGCCTGATTGCCGCGAATTTCAGCTCTATCGCCATGGAACCGATGGGACATATCGCAGGCACGGCGTCCGCCGCCTACGGCTTCACCTCGGGGGTTCTCGCGACCGGTATCGGCGCCGGACTGGGCCAGCTGTATGATGGTACCGGCCTGCCCCTGATCGCCGGACAGGCTTTTCTCGGCGCTGTCACGATCGGCATCCTGTTCATCACTGAGCGCGGGCGATTGTTTGGCGTAGGCGAAGGCGAAGAGGCAAGCTAGGCTATCCTCAAGATCAAGGGGAGAGACAATGGCCTACGAGACGATTCGCTATTCGGTCGACGAGCATATCGCCACCATCACTATGAACCGTCCGCACCGGTTGAACGCCTTCACCTATGAAATGGGCGATGAGATGATCGCCGCCTTCGATGAGGCCGACGGGGATGATGATGTGCGCGCCATCATCGTCACCGGGGAATCGCCCGCTTTTTGCGCCGGTGCCGACTTGTCTACCGGGATCGAGACTTTCGACATGGTCGCACAGACCCAACATGCCGGAACCTTTGACCCGAAGGACCCGAAATGGCGGGACCGTGGCGGTGTCTTGAATCTGCGCATCTGGAACGCCCTGAAACCGGTGATCGCAGCCATTAATGGCGCCGCGGTCGGCATTGGCGCCACAATGATCCTGCCCATGGATATACGCCTGGCCTCGGTCGAGGCGAAATTCGCCTATCCCTTCTCCAAGCGTGGCATTGTCTGGGATGGCTGTGCGAGCTGGTTCCTGCCGCGCGTCGTCGGCATTTCGACGGCTATGGATTGGGGGCTGACCGGCCGCACCTTTCCAGCGATCGAAGCCTATGAGGCGGGTCTGGTCTCACGCGTCGTTCCAGCCGAGGACTTGATGGCCGAAGCGCGCGAACGCGCCCGGATGATGGCCGAGCGCTGTGCCCCGGTCTCGCTGGCGCTGATGCGGCGCATGGCCTGGCGCATGCAGGGGGCCTCCCATCCGATGGAGGCGCACCGGATTGAAAGCCTCGGCATTCTGGAGGCCGGCATGGGAGAGGACGCCAAGGAAGGCGTCATGTCCTTCCTGGAAAAACGGGCACCAGATTTCCCGATGAAAGTGTCCAGCGACATGCCTGACTGGCATCCCTGGTGGGACAAATCCGAGGATGATTATGTTGAGGCACCGCTGGAGCTGACCGAACGCGAGCGCTAGACCAGCAGGGTCCCGCGCGCAATCTGGACCGCATCGCCGCCCAGCATGGCCTCGCACAGCTTTCCCTGCTCAATGCGCAAGGCCAGACGGATCAGGCTTGGCCGGCCCATTTCCACGCCCTGATAGATGCTCAGCGCGTGCTCCCCATCGCCCAGACCGCCCTGCTCGGCAATCAATCCGCTGAAGGCAGCGGCGGCGCCGCCCGTTGCCGGGTCCTCGGTGATGCCCAGATGCGGCGCGAACATGCGGGCGCGCCAGTCCGGCGTGTATTCGGTGGAGGACGCCTTTGCGACCACATAGACCTGGTAGGGCGCGTCGCCACCAAAGACCCGGCCCATAGCCGGCAAATCCAGCTCAATACGGGCAAGGCTTTCCGCATGACGTACCGGCACGATGCCGATCGGCACGCCAGCGGACCAGACACCCCCCTGCACTGGCGTGTCCAGCAAATCGCCAGGCTGCAGCTGCAGCGCTGAAGCGATGTCGTCGATCGCCGGCAAGTCGCCGATCTGCTCCGGCAGGCGAGGCAGGAAAAAGCGCGCGGAGGCATGGTCGGCGGCATTGATCCGGACGTCCGCAGTAATGTCCCCGACCGTTTCTTCCAGGATGAAGCGTTGCCGCTTTCCCGGCTCACTCGAGCGCGCCAGACCGAGCGCGATCGCAGCACCAACGGTTGGATGCCCCGCAAAGGGCAATTCTTCCAGAGGTGTGAAGATCCTCAGCCCGTAATCGCCCTCTCGCCCTTTCGGCTCGGTGATAAAGACGGTCTCCGACAGGTTGAATTCAGCCGCAATGGCCTGCATGGCTCCATCATCGAGATCATCGGCTTCAAAGACGACAGCGAGCGGATTGCCCGCCAGACGGGTCTCGGTGAAAACGTCGAAGATGGCGTAGTCATGTCCCATGGCGTCGTCCTCAGCCCTCGCTTGCAAGGTCTTCGAGATCTTCATCGGTCAGGGCACCGTCCACGCGCCAGCCATAGCCGTCTCCCTGAGCGAGCGTGTCAGCCAGCCAGGGCAGGCAGGCGGTCAGCCTCTCCTCCAGCGTCCAGGGTGGATTGATGATAACGACACCCGCGCCTGCCAGCTTGCCCTCACTTGCCAGATCCCGGATCCACAAGTCAGCGCGCAGGATTTTCTCAGGCGCGAGCTGCTGTTCCGAAATCAGCCACTCCGCCAGACCATTATCGAAACGGTCTGCTGCCCAGAGATTTTTCAGCGAGCGCCAGAAGATAAAGCTGCCCGTGGGCCATTTATCAATCGCCGCCATGACCGACTCGGCCATATGCGCGAGCTCATCGCGATCCTCGAAGGGCGGATCAATCAGGACCAGGCCGCGTTTCTCCGGAGGCGGCACAAGTGATTTCAGCGCCTTGTACCCATCGCGACATTCTACCTTCACGCGCTTGTCGCGCTTGTAACGCTGGTCCAGCGTTTCGCTATCGGCCGGGTGCAATTCGCACAAATGCAAACGATCCCCGTCTCGCATCAGCCGCGCGGCGATTTCCGGCGAGCCGGGATAGCTGGACAAACCATCAGGGTTCATTGCGCGGATGAGATCGAGATAAGGTGTCAGTGCAGGCGCAGCCTCCGCCGGGATATCGGCATCCAGCAGGCGCGCAATACCATCCTTCCATTCCGGCGAACGTTCGGCCTCATCGGAAGCGAGATCATACCCGCCAATGCCCGAATGCGTATCGATATAGCGGAAGGGTTTCGCCTTCTGGCCGAGATGGTCCAGGCAATTGGCAAGCACGAGGTGTTTGAGAATGTCGGCGAAATTGCCGGCGTGGAAAGCGTGGCGATAATTCATTATGGCGCTATAGCCCGCACCGTCCGGACGGGCAATCGCTGACGCTACTCGCCCTCATATTCGACGAGGGCGGAAACCGGCACGCCCAGCGCCTCAATACGCTTGGCACCGCCAAGATCAGGCAGATCAATCACAAATGCCGCCCCGACCACCGTCGCGCCCGCACGCTGCAGGAGCTTGACCGAGGCCTCTGCGGTCCCGCCCGTGGCAATCAGATCATCGACCAGGAGAATACGATCGCCTTCATTGACCGCGTCGACATGGATCTCGATCGTGTCGGTGCCGTATTCCAGATCATATTCTTCCATAATGGTGCGATGGGGCAGCTTGCCCTTCTTGCGCACGGGTGTGAAGCCAACGGAGAGCTGATGCGCCACGGCGCCGCCGAGGATGAAACCGCGGGCTTCGGTCCCCGCGACCCGGTCAATCTTGGCCCCGGCCCAGGGCTGAACCATCTGGTCCACGGCCACACGAAACGCCCGTGCATCCCCGATGAGCGTCGTCACATCGCGGAACATGATGCCCGGCTTGGGATAGTCGGGAATGGTACGGATGGCGGATTTCAGGTCCATGGGCAGGCTCGGATCGACAGAGGGTTTAGTCCAGGCAGGTCGGATAGGTCTCGGCAAGGGCTGCCGAATTCCAAGCGCTGAATGTGTCATCATTCAGCAAGGTCTCGCAATAGGCCTGCGCGTCGGGCTGCAGTTCCACGGCATAGGCGCGGAAGCGGTCAGCAACCGGGGTGAAAAATGCATCAACCAGAGACCAGGCACCGAAGAGATAGGGCCCCTCACCGCACTTCACCTCGCTCCAGAGGGACTGGACCCGTGCGATATCACGCTGTGCGGCCTCGGACAGCATGATCGCTTCCGGCGCGCGCTGCAGATCCATGGGGCATTCATCCCGCAGCGCCGCGAAGCCGGAATGCATTTGCGCGCAGGCCGCGCGCGCACGGGCACGCTGAAAAGCATCCTGAGGCCAGAGGTCGGGACTATGCTCTGCTGCAAATTCGGCGATGGCGAGACTGTCCCAGATGGCACCCTGCGGTGTCTTCAGAAGCGGCACGGTTGCGCTGGGCGACAGGGCTCTCAGCTCATCATGGGTCTCATCCCGGTCAAGGATAATGAGCTCGGTGTCAAAAGCGAGGCCCGACTTGGCCATGGCCAGCCAGCCCCGCAATGACCAGCTCGATGTGCGACGATTGCCAATATAGAGTTTCAGGGCGGTCATGAGATCAATAGCTCCGGAGTTCTCGTGTCCGATCACGGGTTTCCGCGATCTGGCAGTCCAGCACCAGCTGATCGCGCGCATCATCACTGATAAACATGAGGGCGCCGCGGCGCGCGCACTCCGCATCCCGATAGGCGGTCCAGGCCGTCTGGGCCCGCTCCAGCGCTCCGGCCGCGTCAAACATGCCGCCACTATCAAGATCCGAACCAGCCGCCTCCGCCTGCGCAGCCTCGACGGCGTCCGCGAGCGAACGCTCAGCCTCGCGCAGGAGATCATTCAGACAATTGCGCATCGCCCGCGGCTCAGTCATGTGCGCCGAGCATTCAACCGCGGGGCGCGGCGCCTCCAGGGCAAGGCCCTGGGCTGAAAGAAAGGCGAAACCGGCAAATGCGACCAACATGGCGAACTCCTTGAACTTGTCCTGCGGTTATGGACGAGCCGAGCCGGGCTTGGAAGAGCACCGCGCCCGATTTTCCAGGACAGGGCTTATGCCAGCACGCGCGCCGCGATCGCGCTGAGTTTCGCGACCACGGCGGGGTCGCGCGCGGGGGCCGGGGTCACGATCGCCGTATCGAGACAGGTTTCAATACCGTCCGGACCGGGCGTGCGCGGGCTGGCGCCCAGGATGGAGGTGAGTTCGAACAGCAGGGACTTGGCCTTTTGCGTGTTGGATTTCATCACCGCCAGCACAGCGGCGACGTCGACACTGTCTTCGCTCTCATGCCAGCAATCATAATCGGTCACCATCGCCACGGCGGCATAGGGAAGTTCGGCCTCGCGGGCCAGCCGGGCTTCGGGCATGTTGGTCATCCCGATCACGTCCAGACCCCAGGAGCGATAGAGCGCGCTTTCGGCGCGCGTCGAGAATTGCGGGCCCTCCATGACGAGATAGGTTCCACCCGCTGTTGCCGGGATGCCCGCCGCCAGTGCCGCATCATAGGCTGCAGCGGACAGGCGCGAGCAGACCGGGTCGGCCATCGGCACGTGGGCGATACAACCCTCTTCAAAAAAGCTGCGCGGGCGCCCCTGCGTCCGGTCGACATATTGATCGAGGATGACGAAATGCCCGGGCGCGTAGTCATGCTTGAGCGATCCACAGGCCGAGACCGCCAGAATGTCCGTGCAGCCGGCCAGCTTCAGCGCCGCGATATTGGCCTGGTAGGGAACATCCGACGGCGATTTGGTATGGCCGACCCCGTGTCGCGGCAGGAAGACCAGTTCGACACCGTTCAGCCGGCCGATCGTCAGCTCGGCGGACGGCGTGCCCCAGGGTGTGTCTATCGCCTGGGTCCTGACATCGCTCAGCCCCTCCAGGCTGTACAATCCGGAGCCGCCGATAACGCCAAGTTTCCAGGATGCGTTCTGCTCAGTCATCTCTCTACCCGTTTGCATGCGCCGCCGTCGGCGACATAGAAAAGGGCCACGAACTGATGTCCGCGGCCCTGTTCGAAATCAAGGATGCAAAGCCTTAGTGCTTCACATTCGCCCAGACCTGACGATAGGCCAGATAGACGACAATCGCGAAGATGAAGAGATAGATGAGGACCATCCATCCCGTCTGTTTGCGCGCTTCCATATGCGGTTCGCCGGCCCAGGTGAGAAAGACCGTAACGTCTTCCGCCATCTGCTCGAGCGTTGCCTCGGTGCCGTCAGCATAATCGAGAATACCGTCCGAAAGCGGCGGAGCCATCGCAATGGCGCCACCCGGGAAGTATTCATTGTAATACTGGCCCGGCGACAGTTCGACGTCATAGGGCGCTTCGCCATAACCCGTCAGCAAGGAGTAGAGATAGTCAGTACCGTGGTGACGCGCCCGCGTGATCAAGGAGAGATCCGGCGGATAGGCACCGCCATTGGACGCCCGCGCCATCTGCTCATTCTCGAACGGCGAGGGAAAGCTGTCCGCAGGAATGCCCGCACGCTCGAACATATCCCCATCATCGTTCGGGCCATCCATGATCTGATAGCTGGCCGCGATCTGCATGACGATCGTGTTGTCATTCGGGTTCGGGAAGCGATCATCCTCGAACGGTCCGCCCGCCTGGCCCAGATTGCGGAAAGCAATCAGGTCAAGCGCGTGACAGGAGGCACAGACTTCCTGATAGACCTGGAAGCCGCGCTGGAGCTGCTGGCGGTCAAATGTGCCGAACGGGCCGGCATGATGCCAGTGATGGTGCTCAGGCGCTTTGGTGTCGCCCGGAGCTGCGAGTGCGCTGCCTGCCAGACCGAGCGCGGTCAGACCAGCAGCGATGATGCGAAACATCTTCATGGATCTCGCCCTCTTTATGCGGTGCCGAGAACGGCGGCTTCAATCGAGGCCGGTCGCTCTTTCGGTTTTTCGATAATGCCCATGACCGGCAGGATCACCAGGAAGTAGGCGAAATAGTATGCCGTCAGGAACTGACCGAGATACAGGAATTTAAAGCCCGTCATGCCCAGCACGTAATTGTCCGGGTTCACCGCGCCACACCAGCCAAGGCCGAGCGCTGCGACAACGAAGAAGCCGAAGAACCAGCGGGTCAGCGGGCGATAGCGCATCGAGCGAACCTTCGACGTGTCCAGCCAGGGCAGGATGAAGAGGATCGCAATTGCACCGAACATGGCCAGTACACCGCCCAGCTTCGCATCGATCGGGCCGATGTCGAAAGTGATGGCGCGCAGGATCGCGTAGAAAGGCAGGAAATACCATTCCGGGACGATATGCGCCGGCGTGGACAGCGGGTTGGCTTCGATGAAGTTGTCCGCATGGCCCAGCACGTTCGGCAGGAAGAAGACGAATACTGCGAAAATGATCAGGTAGAGGATAATCGCGAAGCCATCCTTCACCGTGTAGTACGGGTGGAAAGGCAGGGTATCCTTCTTGCCGTCATCGCCATTGCGGACATCCAGACCAACCGGATTGCCATTACCCGGCACGTGCAGCGCCCAGATGTGCAGTCCGACAACGCCGGCGATGATGAAGGGCAGAAGATAGTGCAGCGAGAAGAAACGGTTCAGCGTTGACTGACCGACAGCAAAGCCGCCCCACAGCCACTCCCGGATAGCGTCCCCGATAAAGGGCAAGGCCGCTACCAGATTGGTGATCACCATGGCGCCCCAATAGGACATCTGGCCCCAGGGAAGGACATAACCCATGAAGGCTGTTGCCATCATCAGCAGATAGATCACCACGCCGAGAATCCAGAGGATTTCGCGCGGCGCCTTGTAGGAGCCGTAATACAGGCCCCGAAACATGTGCAGATAGACGGCGACAAAAAAGAAGCTCGCGCCATTGGCATGCATGGACTGGATCATCCAGCCGTAATTCACATCGCGCCGAATGCGCTCGACACTGTCAAACGCGAAGGCTTCGTGTGGAACGTAATGCATGGCGAGGACGATACCGGAGATGATCTGGATCATCAGGAAGACGGCGAGAATACCGCCGAACGTCCACCAGTAGTTCAGGTTCCGCGGGGTCGGGAAGTCAACGAAGCTGTCCCAGCCCAGACGAATGATCGGCAGACGTGTGTCTAGCCACTTCGTGAAACCGGTTTGCGGTTCGTAGGTTGAAGGTCCGCTCATGCTACAGCCCACCCAGAGTTAGAAGCTTCTTCAGGCGAGAGGCCGAGTTTAACGACCGTCTCGGTTTCGAAGAAATAGTCCGGAACCGGCAGGTTTTCCGGTGCCGGGCCGCGGCGAATGCGCGCAGACGTGTCGTAGTGTGAACCGTGGCACGGGCAGTACCAGGCGTCATACTCGCCACCCTGGTTGGTTTCCTGGCTCGTCGGCACACAACCCAGATGGGTGCAATTGCCTTTGACGATAAGGAATTCCGGACGCAGAGCGCGGTTGGCATCGATCGCCGCAGCGCCCTCCATACCCGGGTTTTCATTCCGTGCGTCTTCATCCGGCAGGGCTGTCAGATCAACGGCACGGGCTTCTGCGATCTCCTCTTCCGTACGGTGACGGATGAAGACCGGCGCGCCGCGCCACATCACTGTAATCTCGGATCCCTGCGGGACCTGCGAGATATCGACCCGGATCGACCCGAGGGCGAGCGTATCCGCTGCCGGGTTCATCTGATCGACAAATGGCCATGCCACAAGACCGCCACCAACAGCGGCCATGCCGCTAGCAGCGATATAGATGAAGTCGCGGCGGGACGGTTCCTGACCGTCTACACCTTGCGCGCCGTTAGCTTCCGTCACGAGCCGACCTCTTCGTTTCTTCGTTAATCGGACAATTGCGACCGCAATGCCCTGCCCCAGACAAGGAGCGTCACCGCATTCGCAGTTTGACGCTCTGAACCTATAGCCCTAAGCCCGTCCGGGTAGGCGGCGCAATGCCGCATACACGTCCCGACTTCTAGCTTGTGCGCGGCTTAAAATGCGGATCGTTTTTTTTCAACCAGATATTCCGCAGAACCTCGGAGCCGCGATGCGGGTCGCGGCCTGCTTCGGCGCCGGCATGGATATTATCGAGCCCTGTGCTTTTCCCCTTACAAACAAGGGTATTCGCAAGGCTGCGATGGATTATGAAGCGGCGATTTCACCCGTCCGACACGCCTCCTGGGAACTGTATTTAAAATCCCCGGACGCGGCAAAAGGTCGCCTTATCCTGTTCACAACTGCCGGCTCCGACTCACTTTGGAACTACCAATTTGGTCCGCACGACCGGCTTTTATTCGGGCGCGAGAGCGCGGGTGTACCGGATTCTGTGCATGCGATGGCCGATATTCGGCTGCGCATTCCGATTCGTCCGGAGACGAGATCACTCAATGTCGTCGTTACCGCCGGCATCGCTTTGGGCGAAGCTCAGCGGCAAGGCGGGGGCGTTTGAAACCGCCGCCTCGCGCATTCGCATAAACAATTGGCTTGTGTAACCGCGACCAAGCGGTCATACAGTGCCGCGACCATCCCGGCGTAGACCCTTGCAAGACAGGATACGGGATGTCGCATTCTCGGACGCGACCACGCGTCGAGCCATGAACCGCGCATTGAAGCGCTCGCCGAACGGCTGATCTACGCTCTTTTCGTTCATGTTATTACACGGCCTTCAGCATGCTGAAGGCCGGATCAGGTATTATTGTGACCCAATTCAAAGATCTCGGTCTCGCCGAGCCCATCGCCCGCGCCATCACGGAAAGCGGCTATGAAACCCCCACCCCGATCCAGGCGCGCGCCATTCCAGCGCTGCTGGACGGGCATGATCTCGTTGGCATCGCCCAGACCGGAACCGGCAAGACGGCTGCCTTCACCCTGCCCCTGCTCCACCGCCTGTCGAATTATGACAACCCGGTCGGCGCGCGCCGCTGCCGGGCGCTTGTCCTCGCACCGACACGGGAACTCGCCGCGCAGATTGAAGACAATGCCCGGCGTTATTTCCGTCATACGGGCTTGCGCCTGACGACTGTTTTCGGCGGCGTAAAGCCACGCCCGCAAATCAAGGCCTTAGAGCCTGGCGTTGACCTCCTCATCGCAACACCGGGCCGGCTGATGGATCATATCTCCACTGGCGCGCTGCGTATCGACCGCACCGATGCCATTGTCCTGGATGAAGCCGATCAAATGCTCGATCTCGGCTTTCTGCCGACCATTCGTCAACTCATGGCGAAGCTGAAAAAGAACCGGCAAACCATTCTGTTTTCCGCCACCATGCCGACGCAGATCCGCAAGCTGGCCGAGGATTTCCTCAAGGATCCGGTGGAAGTCTCCGTGGCGCCGCAATCGACGCCGGTCGAACGTATCGCCCAGGAAGCCCTGCTGCTTGAACGTTCGGAAAAGCGGAATGCGCTGCGCGATCTTCTGGCCCCGCGCGAGGTCGAGCGAGCTATCGTCTTTACCCGCACCAAACATGGTGCAAACCGCGTCGCCGAAAATCTCGGCAAGGACGGGCTGCAAGCCGCGGCCATTCACGGCAATAAATCGCAGGGCCAGCGTGAACGAGCCTTGGCCGCTTTCCGCGACGGGTCCGTCCGAATTCTCGTTGCAACCGACATCGCGGCGCGCGGTATCGATATTCCCGGCGTCAGCCATGTCATCAATTACGACCTGCCCAATGTGTCGGAAAGCTATGTCCACCGCATTGGTCGCACCGCGCGCGCCGGGGCGAGCGGGATCGCCATTTCACTCGTAGAGCCAGACGACCGGATCTTGCTGCGCGATATTGAAAAGCTGATCGGCCGGCATTTAACAGAGTCTGGTGATCAGCTGGAGATTCCCAAGGGCGCCAAGCGCCCGGGGGGCGGCAATCGCGGCGGCAGAAGCAGCAGTAAACAAAGCGGCAATCGCGGGAGCCGGAACCGCAAACCCGGCAGCGCGCCCAAGCGCGCGAAAAGCGACGCCAAGCCGGCTCAATCCGCCGCCGGAGGCCAGCAAAAACGCCGACGTCCGCCGCGCCGTCGCAAGAGCACGGTAGCGGCAAAAGGCTAGCCGGTCTCAGCTCTGGGGCTCACAGCGCGCGGAACAACGCGAGCGTCCCGGATGCAGTGCATGTTCTTGCCGTTATCCGGCTGCGCATTCCGATCAATCCGGAGCCCGGCTCACTGAGAACCTGCAGCCCTAGGCGCGCAAGCGTTCGAGAAACTGCGTGACCTGGTCCTGCATGTTGGCGCAGCTCGACTGCATGGCCGTCACACGCTCCTGGACATCACGGCTGACCTCGCCGGTTTCGGCGGCATCACGTCCAAGCTCGGCGATGATCGAGTCCACTGCGGACGCGGCACCCGCTGTCCGCTCGGTATTGCGGGAAATTTCCTCGGTCGCAGCATTTTGTTCTTCCACCGCGGCGCTGATCGATGCCCCAACTTCGCTGACACCCTCAATCTCGCGGGCGACGCCCTGGATTGCTGCGACAGCCTTTTCTACCACCGCCTGCATATCATTGATCTGGCTGCCGATTTCGTCGGTGGCATTCGCGGTCTGGCTGGCCAGCGCCTTGACCTCCGAGGCGACAACGGCAAAACCCTTGCCCGCCTCTCCGGCGCGCGCTGCCTCGATAGTAGCATTCAGCGCAAGAAGATTGGTCTGTTCCGCGACCGCCTCGATCAGGGAGATAATCTCGCCGATCTTCTGCGCCGCACCAGCCAGCTGGTTCATCGTTTCCTCGGAAACTTGAACGGTCTGCGAAGCCTCGGCACTCCGGCTCGCCGTCTCACTGGCCTGACGCGCAATTTCGCCAATGGATGCGGTCATTTCAGTCGTCGACGCCGCTACACCTTCCGCGGAGGACTTGACCTCGGTAGCGCGTTCACCGACTTGCTCGACTTTCTCGACATTTGAACTCGCCCGCGACGCAATCAGGGCAATTGCATCCTCGGTTGCGCTTGCTGTTGCGATAACTTCGCTGACAACGGCCTGGACATTACGGTCGAAATCATTGGCGAGCTTTTCGATTTCCTCCTGCCGTTCAGAGGCTTGGAGATTCTCGCTATAAACCTCCACCGCAAGATCCATATCGATCAGGGCGGCCCGGGTCAGCACACTGATCTGCTCGCCAATGCTTCCGCTATTATTGCTGACGCGACTATAGCGATGCTTGATCACGGCTTTTTGCAAGAGGTCCAGCACGAAACCATAAGCGCCGATGTAAAGTGTAGGTGATAGTCCAATACGGTGGTGAACGAGACCTATTGCGCGCGCTGATTCAACATATTCATCATCGAACTTTGCATTGAACAGGCGAATCCAGTGTTCGATTTGTTTGGATTTTGCATAATCAATTCTACTCTTGTCGGAGAAGAAGTTTTTCGTCTCCTCGAACTTTGCGATATGCGCGTAGAATTTTGTAAGGATTTCTGGCAGCTCTTTTTCAACGAACGGAAGAAGCGCCTGTAGAACAGCCCGTTCTTCATCGCGGATAGCAAAGAATGCCAATCGGTCACCAACAGACATAGCAGCCATGATCGCCCTCATATTGTAGCATTTCGATACTCACCCTTGGCGGGATTGGTTAACCACCTATTACCGGCCAAGATTTATTTTTTAAAACCCGACTAAATTGCAAATACAGTTTCAAGCGTCGCACCACCCGAAACCCGGGGATCCACCGGGCAGTATGTCGCGCAGTTGCCGACTTGAACCATGCGCCGATCCGCGTATCCCTTGCGACATGACCGAACTCGATCTTGATATGGCCCGCTCTCGTTCTCGCGACTGGTTTTGTCGGCTCAGAGACCAGATTTGTACTGAATTTGAGCGACTCGAAAGCGAGGCTTCGCCCGACCTTTTTCCGGGCGAAGCCGGGACTTTTACCTATGAAGACTGGTCACGCGGCGATGGCGAGAGCGATCAGGGCGGCGGGACGATGGGGCTGATGAAGGGACGCTTGTTCGAGAAGGTCGGCGTTCATGTCTCGACCGTTCACGGCGAGTTCTCCGAGCAATTCCGAAAGCAGATTCCCGGCGCCGATGAGGATCCGCGCTTCTGGGCCTCGGGGATTTCTCTCATCGCGCACATTTGGAGCCCGAAGATTCCGGCCGTTCACATGAATACGCGCTTTATCACGACAACCCGGTGGTGGTTCGGTGGCGGCATGGACCTCACACCCGTGCTCGATCGCGCGCGGACCCAGGACCATCCCGACGCGGTAGACTTCCACGCCGCCTGCAAGCAGGCCTGTGATCGCCATGGCGAGGATTATCACGAGCGTTTCAAGGCATGGTGCGACGAGTATTTCTACCTGCCGCATCGCGATGAACCGCGCGGGATTGGCGGTATCTTCTATGATCGCCAGAATAGCGGCGACTGGGCCGCGGACTTCGCGTTCACCCAGGATGTGGGCAAGGCATTTCTGGAGACATATCCAATGCTTGTGCGTCGTCGCATGAGTGAGGACTGGACGGATGAAGACCGCGAGGAACAATTGATCCGGCGCGGTCGCTATGCCGAGTTCAACCTGCTCTATGATCGTGGCACCAAGTTCGGCCTTGAGACTGGCGGCAATGTGAAGTCCATACTCTCCTCAATGCCACCCGAAGCGAAGTGGGTCTGAGCCCTCCCGCGGGTCGCACCCGTTAATGACCAGCGCCTGCAAGGATCTGGCACGCTTCCTGCTTTGATCGGTACAGGGTCTAACCGGGATGCGTGAGATGATCAGTGCGATCGCGCCATCAATTTCAGCCTTTCCAATGCTGCGCAGCGAGCTGCCGTCAGCACCTGTCACGGCTGTGAGCGAACCGGCGAATGCCACCGGAACGACGCAGAAGCCGCGACCGGCCACACAGATGGAGACCACACAAGCGATTGATCCGGCAGCCCAGCTGGCCGAGACCGAGCGTTTTGCTGTCCTGCATATGAGCCCGACAGACCGACTGCGCGCCCTGGCCCTGGAACGCCAGGGACTCACCGAGGATATGCTCGCCAGACTGCCCTTGCAGGCGCGGGCCCGAATGGAAGCAAGGATTGGCGAGGAGATCGAGCAGGCCTTCGGGCTTGCAGAAGACGACGAAGCCCCGTCCGATCTCCGTATCAGCGCAGGCCATGCTTATTCGCGCACTCAGAACCTGGTTTAATCGCACTGAATTCCGGCCCTAAAAAAGCCCGGCCCCGGCGAAAAATCCGACCCCCAAAAACCCTGCGCAAAGAAAAACCCCGTACAGGGTCCGGGGTCTTCTCAATTCGGTCTGGTTGCACTCACTAGTGCGGCAGGCGCGCCAGCAGCTCGTCCTTGCTGGGCTCAAACCGCTCGGCAATCCAGTGGGCCTTCAGCGCGTCCAGCGCATCGCCGAGCATCGGCCCCGGCTCATAACCGAGCAGGATCAGATCGCCGCCCGTAATTGGAAAGTCCGGCTGTTTCCACTCTGCAGCATATTGAGCCAGCAAACGCCAGTCCCGCGGCGGCGGGGCTGTTTCGCTCGCCGCTGCGAGGCGGGCCTGGTCCTCAAAGGCACGGGCGCCCAGTGTCATGATGGCCCGCTCTGCCGCTGCCAGGTCACCAAAGGCCTTGTGTACATCCTCACGCGCTGCCGGATTGACTGTGCCCTTCAGACGCTGGGCTTCGGCATTCGACATTTTCAGCTTGGCTGCCATGGTCTTGATCCTTTCGGGTCCGCCACCAACCAGCGCCGCAAATCGAAGCATCGAATCGGGCGCCATGGCGTACTCTACATCCTGATCAATGATAGCGCGCAGGACTCTTAAGGATCCGTTCACACCCAGAAGCTGTTTCAC
>JBELMP010000016.1:0-24961 GCA_042095695.1 Maricaulis sp.
CCGGGCGAGGCTCCCGATCGCTGGATGGATGTGCTGCCTGAAATCACCCAAAGCGAGGATATCAATGCTCTGGGAGATATTCCGGCTGTTCGGTTCGGCGGATTTGCGAGCTGGACCTTGCGTCTGGTCGTGAAGGATACATCCGGCCGGGAGCGTGAATTCCGCTACCTGCTCAATCTGGGATGAGGCCGCCGGGCTTGTTCAATACGTGTCCCGGTTTAGCTGAAAATGTGCCATGGCGATGAGCGGATGTGTGAGCACCGCCTCGCCCGGCACGTCCTCCGTGCCCCAACGCATACGGATCCGCAAATAGGCCGCTGCAGCCAGAACCACGCCGGCCATGACGTGAAAGCGGTCGCGGTCTGCAAGGTCCAGCGGCCAGGGCGCCAGCTTGATCGCCTGTGACGGCTCGCCTTGATGCTTGGAGCGAATGGCCACCCCGTCGCACTGGGTGACGACGCGATCGGGATCGGCAACTACCCATTGTCCATGCTCAAACGCCCGGCCCTGCGCGAACAGGCGCTGCTGGCGCGCGCGCGTGCGCTGGCCTTCCAGCACCGTGAAGTCGAACGGCATCCAGGCCTCTGCATACTGAACCACACGCCGCAGATCCGGATGACAGGAGGCCAGCCGCACTCGCGATCGCAGGGATAGCTGCGCAATGGACATGCCCGCCTCCTTCGACAGCACGCTCGGATCTCCGGCTCAATAGAGTTTTCCATGGAGTGTGGAAAGGCTTATTCACTCTTGCCAAGGTCCGGCGGCGCACCATAATTTCCAAAAGTGAACACTGTTTGCTTTGACCGGGGAGGGTCGTCGCACATGCAGCTCGTCAGTGATGTCATTCTCGAGGACCGCCCGCAGGCGGATCCGACATTTGAAGCCATCTACCCGCGATATGATGATTTCCAGTTCTGGAATCCATCCGCCTGGACCTCCGGTCACCCGCATGAGCTATTCACTCGAATGCGCGACCAGGCGCCGGTGATGTGGCAGGCCGGTGCCCCCAAACAGGCGGGCTTCTGGTCCATCACCCGCTATGAGGACATCAAGACGGTTGAGCTCGCATCTGACATTTTCTCTTCCGAGCGTGGCAGTATCAACATGTTCGTGGCGCCGCGGAAGGAATGGCGACCGAAGAAGCTGATGCCTGCCGCCTTCAACTCCATCATCAATATGGACCAGCCGCACCATATGGAGATGCGAATCCAGCAGAAGGACTTCTTCATTCCGCGCTTCGTGTCCGAATTATCCGCACGCGTAGAAGCTCATGTTGACGGGCTGCTCGACGATCTGGAACGCAAGGGGCCGGTCGTTGATTTCGTTAAACTCTTCTCCCAGGAAGTCCCGCTTTTCACCCTTTGCGAGATGCTCGGCATTGATGAGGCAGACCGTCCGAAAATCATCCAGTGGATGCATTATCTTGAACTGGCCAGCCAGTATTTCATCAATCCCTGGTCGCTGTTGTCGCGCCGCCCCTGGTTCCCGATAAAATTCTATCAATACGTCAACGAGATGTTTGACTATGGCGAGCGCGTCATGGCGGAGAGGCGCGCGCAACCGCGTCGCGACCTGATGACGGCGATCGCCAATACGCAGATGGCCGGCAAATCCCTGCCCCAGGAATATCTCGACGGGTCCTGGCTGCTGATCATTTTCGCCGGCAATGACACCACCAGAAACTCCCTGTCCGGAACCATCCGCCTGATGACCCAGTTTGAGGATCAGCGGGAAAAAATCCTCGCCGACCCGGGCCTGATCACCCGTATGTCGCATGAGGCCATCCGCCTGATTTCGCCGGTCCAGCACATGCGGCGCACGGCCCTAAAAGAGACCGAACTCAATGGCCAGCGCATCGGCAAGGATGAAAAACTGGTGCTGTGGTATCCGGCCGCCAATCGCGACCCGTCTGTCTTCCCGGACCCGGACCGGTTTGATCTCGAACGCGAGAATTACGACAAGCATCTCGCCTTCGGTCACGGTCCGCATAAATGCCTCGGGCAGAAAATCGCGCTGATGCAGTTGCAGATCGCCTTTACCAAGATCTTCGAACGCTTCCCGAATATTGTCTGGACCGGCACGCAGACCATTGCGCCCAACGCGCTGGTCCACGCGATTTCCAGCCTCGAGGTCAATCTCTATGGCCATGATGCGCAGCGCCCGACCCAGGTGCAGGTCAAAACACCCGCCGCAGCGCAATAGGGTCAGGCCTCGACAGGCTTGGTCGGGCTTGGCAGGGTGAACCGCATTATCGCAAGCCGGAGCCCTGCCATGTCCTATTCACGCCTGTGGACCGCCCTTTCCCGGGCCCTGCTTGTGGCGATCCTGGCCGCAAGCGTCCCGTCAGCGGCCGCGCTCGGCCAGAGTGATGAGGAGGCCCCGGCAGCCATGACCCGCAGAATTCCCGCCCAGATCGATGCCGCCGCCTTGCCGCTCTATCCCGATGCTTCAGGAAACACGACAAGCGAGATCTGGTCGGATTTCGGCGAGGAAAGATGGGTGCGCAATGTCGACCGGCCGACGCTCCTGCCCCTCCTGCCCGATCCGGCGCGTGCCAATGGTGCCGCCATCCTGCTCATCCCCGGTGGCGGCTTCCAATTCGTCTCCATCGATAATGAGGGCTACCGCATCGCCGACCGGCTGCTCGACGCGGGCTATACCGTCTTCCTGCTGAAATATCGCACCATGACCACACCGCAGGCCGAGGCCGACTTCTCGGCCTATATGCAGACCCTGTGGTCCGGGCAAACACCGATAGACGGGTTTGACCTGGCCGAGGGGCGCGCGCGCGCCATTGCCGATGCGCGCACGGCCTGGTCGATGATGCTGGCGGGCGATTGGGAGATTGATCCGTCCCGATCCGGCGTGCTGGGCTTTTCAGCCGGCGCAGTGACGGCGCTGGGCCTGACGCTGGAGGACACGGACATCGCCCCGGCCTTCCTGGGCTATATTTACGGACCGATGAGCGTGCCTGACTTGCCGCAGGCACCACCCCCTCTCTTTTCCGCCCTCGCCGCCGATGACACGCTGTTCGCAGGACAGGGTTTCCAGCTCATCGAGGACTGGCAGGCCAGCGGCGCGCCGGTGGAATTCCATTATTATGAGAGCGGCGGGCACGGGTTTGGCAGCTATCAGCGCGGCACGCCGGCCGATCACTGGCTGACCCATTTCAGCCGCTGGCTGGAGGCCCGCGGCGTCAGCGGCGACTAGCCGGCGCAAACTGGCCTGGCGGGTCGGCCTGGCGTTTAGTCTGGCGGGTTAGGTGCGAAAAAATGGTACCGCCTCCCTGGTTTGAACAGGGGACCTCTAGATCCACAATCTAGCGCTCTAACCAACTGAGCTAAGGCGGCACGCTGATCACGCCAAACAAGCGGGATAAGCATCCCGGCGTGAGGCGCGGGAAACTAGCGCCCCCTCCGCGCTCTGGCAATGGGCCAGAACGCGGTTTTTCAGTAAGCTCCGTACAGGCGCGGCGGCGAGCCACGCCAGGCCGGGCTCGCCTCCCATCCTCGCAGATATTTCCGGGCCTGGAGGCAATTCCCGGCCGGGAGATATTTTGGGCCCAGATGTAATTCCGGGCCTAGATGTAATTCCGGGCCTAGATGTAATTCCGGGACTGCATGTGGGCGCGCATGGCCGCGACGCGATTATCATCCAGCGGGTGGGTAGAGAGGAATTCTGCCCCGCGATTGCTGCTCTGCGCCGACATGCCGACCCAGAAATCAATCGCCTGGCGCGGATCATAAGCACCACGCACCATGTAATCGACGCCCAGACGGTCCGCTTCATACTCGTGCTGGCGGCTATAGGGCAGCAGCACGCCGAGCGTCACGCCAAGACCAAGAGCCGCACCGATACGATCTGAATATTGCGCCGTGGCATCATTGGCGCCGAGCGCCGCACCGAGGAGATTGACGCCAACCGAGGCCGCCATTTGCTGCGAGGCGCGCTCGGCGGAATGGCGGGCGGTGACATGTCCGACCTCATGCCCCATGACCGTGGCGATGTGATCATCCGTCGCCATAATATCGAGAATACCCTTGTAAAAGCCGACCTTGCCATTCGGCAGGACCCAGGCATTGACGGTGGGGCTGTCGAAGACCGCGAATTCCCAATTGAGATCCGTGCGACCGGAGGCGGCGACAACGCGCTCGCCGACCCGGTTCAGGCGCCGGGTATAATTCGGGTCACGCGAGATACGCTCACGCGACAGGCTGTCCTGCCAGGCCTGATCAGACAATTGCATCAGCTGGTTGTCATTAATCAGGATCAGCTGGTTACGGCCCAGGGCCGCATTGTCCGCACAGCCTGCCAGTACGGCAGTGCCGGCGGCGAGGCCGATAATCAGCTCGCGGCGATTCATCAATTCGCTGCGGGCAGCCTGGGATTCGCTATTGGACAGTTCGATCTTGCTCATATTTCCCCCCGAATACTGTCAGTGGCGGGGCAGGCCCTGCCACGGAATAATCTCTCCACGGCCAAATTAGCGCCTTCAGCCATTCCTGTCTCGCCAAGAAATCGTCACTCGGGCTAGATAGTGTCTAGAATGCCATGTTTGAGAGAGGACGCCTCATGTCTCGCCTGCTGCGCTATGTGCTGATCCTGATTGTCGGGCTGATTATCATCGCCCTGGCCATTCCCTTCCTGATTCCCGCAGACGCCTATCGCGACCGCATCACCCAGGAAGCCAGTCGTGCCCTGCACCGCGATGTCATCCTGGCCGGCGATCTGAGCTTCCAGATCCTGCCCAGCGTCCAGTTCACCGCCCGCGATGTCCAGCTCGCCAATGCGGAAGGGTTTGGCGATGCCCCGATGGCGGAAATGTCCGAGCTGCGCGTGGGTGTCGAACTCATCCCGCTACTCTCCCGCAATATCGAGATTTCCGAATTCGTCCTGATCGATCCGGTGATCCGGCTGACCCAGACCCGGTCCAGCAATAACTGGACCTTCCGCGCGCCGGACGCGGCGGCCCCGGCGCCGAGCAGCGGTGAGGGCTTTGTGCGCCAGCCCGGCGCCCTGCCCTTCGAGGCTTCTTTTGGCGATGTTCGGATCGAGAACGCGCATATCATCTATTCCGCGCCGGGCGAGACGCGGGAAATCACCGGGCTGAGCCTCGCCGTCGACCTGCCGTCGCTGGACGAGGAGGCCGTGATCAATGGCGCCCTCTCGGCGGACGGCGAAGCGATTGATTTCAACGGCACGATCGGCTCCGTGCGCGGCGTGTTCGAAGGCGCCGAAACCCCGCTCGCCCTGACGCTTGGCGGTAATCTTCTCAATGCCAGCCTGACCGGGGCCCTGCCGGCATCCAGCGCCCTCGCCTTCGATGGTGATATTGAAATCGACATCCCCTCCGTCCGTGATCTGGCAGATTTTGCAGGTAGCCCACTGCCGCCGGGTGAGAATATGGAGGGTTTCCAGGCCAATGGCCGGCTGAATGCGACCGCGGAGCGGATCAGCCTCGATGCGCGCAATATCCAGTTTGATGACATTACCGGCAATGGCACGCTCGCCGTGCTGCTGACCGGTGCACGTCCGGCCATTACGGGTGATCTGACACTTCCCTCACTGGATATCACGCCCTACCTGCCGGAACAGTCGACGGGCGGGTCCTCATCGGGCGGTAGCCTGCCGCCCTGGAGCGAGGAAGAGATTGACCTCGCTGCACTCGGCCTGGTCGATGCGGATCTCGATCTTGAGGTTGGCCGGTTCGAATATGGCGAACTGGATATCGATAATGTCGATCTGGCAATCGATCTGGTGAATAGCCGTCTCGATGCCGATCTGCGCAATTTCGACCTCTATCAAGGTCGCGGCAGTATTCAGGTCATCGCCAATAACCGCTCGGCAACGCCGTCTTATCGTGTCGTCGCCGATCTGACCGATCTGGATGCCCTGCCCTTCATGCAGGCGGCGGCCGGGTTTGAGAGCCTCGCCGGCACCGGCATGATGTCGCTGGATTTGCGGTCGTCCGGGGCGAGCCAGGCCGCGATCATGGATGCGTTGACCGGTGATGGGGATTTCAGCTTCACCGATGGTGCGATTGTCGGGATCAATCTTGCTGAAACGATCCGCAATGTGTCCGGCTTCTTCAGCAGTTCCGGCGAGGCCAGCAGCGACACGTCGGGCTCGGATACGGAGGCCGCAGCCACCGGTGACAGCGCGCAGACCGACTTCTCCTCGCTGACCGGCAGTTTCTCCATCACCAATGGCCGCGCTGATAATTCCGACCTGTCCATGCTCAGCCCGCTCCTGCGCATGGCCGGTGGCGGGTTCGTGAATCTGGCGGGCCAGGAGCTTGATTATCGCTTGCGGCCGCGCCTGGTGGCCTCGATTGAGGGACAGGGCGGCGCAGCAGACCTGCAAGGCGTTGAAATCCCCGTCCGTATCCGCGGTGGATTCAATAATGTCTCGGTCGGCGTGGATACCGAGGCCGTCGGCCAGGCCTTGCTGAATTCGGCCCTGTCCAACGCACTCGGCGGATCCGGGGACACATCGCCCGAGGACGCCCTGCGCAACACCTTGCTCGACGCGGTCGGTCTGGGTGGCTCGAGCGGCGCAGCTGAGGGCGACGCAGAAGAAGAGACCCAGGATGTCGATCCAGCGGAGCAATTGCTTCGCGGCCTGTTCGGCAATCGCTCCAGCGGTAATGATGAGGAGGATGGCGGCAACTGACGCGCCCGGTTGATCCACACGGCCGATGCAAAGCGGCTGAGCAAGTGCAACACGGTTTACGCTTGGCTCATGCCGGATTGCGCGCTTAGATCGCGGCCATGATTATTCGTCTCCTGCTCTGCGCCGCCGCCCTTTTGATGACTTTTGAACATGCCATTGCCCAGTCCGAAACTCACTATCCCGGTGATCGCGTTTCGGGCAGCCATTATGCGACCCGCTCTCCGGTCATCGCTCAAAATGGTATGGCCGCTACCGCCCACCCGCTCGCGTCCCAAGTGGCGATCGATATCCTGAAGGCCGGTGGCAATGCCGTTGATGCGGCCATCGCCGCCAATGCGGCTATCGGTCTGATGGAGCCGACCGGAAATGGTATTGGCGGCGACCTGTTCGTCGTGCTGTGGGATCCGGAGACGCAACGCGTCTATGGGCTGAATGGGGCCGGACGCTCGCCCATGGGGCTGAGCTATGAGGATATTCTTGTCGCGGCCGAACCCTGGGGAGAAATCCCGCCCGGCGGTGCCCTTCCCGTCTCTGTGCCCGGAACCGTCGATAGCTGGTTTGCCATGCATGAACGCTTCGGACGCATGGACATGGCGGACATTCTCCAGCCCGCGATCGATTATGCCGAGAACGGCTTCCCCGTCACCCAGACCATCGCCTTCTACTGGCAGATGAATTTTGATCGCTTCCAGCCCGCCGTGGATGCCGGCATGATCGAGGAATTCGACAATGCCCGGGCCACCTATCTCACCGCGGATGGCGATGCGCCGCGCGAGGGCGAGATCTTTCGGAATCCAGACCTCGCAAATACCTATCGCGCCATTGCGGAAGGCGGACGCCGGGCCTTCTATGAGGGTGAGCTGGCGCGGACAATGGACGCCTATATGCGCCGGATCGGTGGTCCGCTACGCTATGAGGACCTCGCCGCGCATCAAAGCGAATGGGTCGAGCCGGTCTCGGTGAATTATCGCGGCTATGATGTCTGGGAGCTGCCGCCCCAGGGCCAGGGCATCGCAGCCCTGCAAATGCTGCAGATTCTCGAAGCCTATGATCTCGCTTCAATGGGGTTCATGAGTGCAGATTCCCTGCATGTCATGATCGAGGCCAAGCGTCTGGCCTTCGAAGACCGCGCCCGCTTCTATGCCGATCCCGAATTCTTCCAGGCGCCGGTCGAGGCCCTCATATCTGACGCCTATGCCGATGAACGACGCGCCCTTATCGCAATGGACCAGGCAATGAGTCAGGTCGCACCTGGGGATCCGCTGATACTGGAAGAGGGCGACACCACTTATCTGACGGTCGCCGACAGTGACGGCATGATGGTCTCGCTGATCCAGTCGAATTATCGCGGCATGGGCTCCGGCCTGGTGCCTGACGGGCTCGGATTCATGCTGCAAAACCGCGGTCAGCTTTTCTCGCTGGAAGCGGGTCACCCCAATGTCTACGCACCCGCAAAACGGCCCTTCCACACCATTATCCCCGCCATGGTCACGCAGGGCGACGCGGCGATCATGAGCTTTGGCCTGATGGGTGGGGCGATGCAGCCGCAGGGCCATGTCCACGTCCTGGTGAACATGATCGATTTCGGACTGAATGTGCAGGAGGCCGGAGATGCCGCACGCTGGCGCCATGTCGGCTCCACGCAACCAACCGACGCTATCGGTGCCGCGACGACGACAGGAGAGGTACGGATGGAGAGCGGCGTACCCGAAAGTGTCATTGCCGAGCTTGAAGCGCGCGGGCATGTCATTCGCGAGGGGGATGGCGGTTTTGGCGGATATCAGGCCATCTGGCGGGATCCGGAGACCGGCGTTTATTACGGAGCGTCGGAAATGCGCAAGGATGGGGCGGCGATCGGCTACTAATCCCCCTATGCTGGATCGCAGCTGCTGCAGCGGGAAGTTGAACCCGGTCTGAACAAGCCAGTCCGACGCAGTTCAGCAGGCCTTCGACAGGATCGAGATCACTTGTTTCAAAGCGTTTGGAGCCGATTATGCGTTTACCAAAAACCGCCCTCCTCATCGCCGGACTGGTCTGGACCAGCCTGTCCGCAGGCATCGCCCAGGCGCAGCAGATTGTGCTTTACGATTTGCCGAATTTCGGCGGGCAGAGCATCACGATCAACGGCTATGAACGTAATCTGGACCGAATCCGCTTTAATGACCGCGCCAGCTCGGTACGAGTGATTTCCGGCGATTGGCGGCTTTGCCAGCACACGGATATGGGCGGGTTTTGTGAGACGATCTCCACCGACCGCGCATCGATAGGCCGTCTAAACAACCAGCTCACATCACTACGCCCCGTAACCGATGGGGGTCATGGCGGCGATTATGGCGGCGGAACTCAGCCCGGCTATGGCAATGATGAACGCCTGACGCTTTATTCCGGTCCCAATTTTACCGGTCAGGCGCTAACCTTGGATGGGCCGGAAATCAATCTGGATCGCCTCAACTTCAATGATCGCGCGCGATCGATCCGCTATAATGGCAATCGCTCCTGGCGCGTCTGCCAGCACCCGCGTTTTGAAGGCGCCTGCCTTGAAGTCAGCGGTGATGTGCCGGTGATCGGCGGTGGCATGGCCGGACAGATCAGTTCAGCGGAGCCTGATGTCACCAATCGCAGCGGCGACCGGCCGCGCGAAGGCGTCTGGCTCTATGCCGGGCAGGAATTTGTCGGTCAGCGCTTTGATGTCACACGCGATATCGCGAACCTGTCTGATGCACGCTTCAATGACCAGGCTTTAAGCCTCGTCATGGCCCCTGGTGAACGCTGGGAAGTATGCGAGGACGCAAGCTATCGCGGACGCTGTGAGTATTTCAACGGCGATATCGTCGCCAATCTCAATCTCTATGGGCTGGGCAACCGCGTCTCATCCCTGCGCCGTGTCAATGGCTCGAATTATGGCGGCGGGTATGGACGCGAATCCATCTCCGGCGGCGTGCGTGCGGTCGATGCGACCTTTTATGCCCGCCCGGAAATCAATGGCTATGGCATAGCGCGTTGTCTGGACGGGTTCGGCCGCGATTGCGATGAGGCGGCCGCGAACCGGATCTGCCGCATCGCTGGCCATGAGCGTGCCGAGTATTTTGCTGTGGAGCGCTACAGCCAGGCACGCACATGGTCGCTGGATGCGGATCGCGCCTGCTATGGCGGCCAGTGTGCGCCGATCGTCAATCTGGTTTGCGCACACTAGGCCAAACGGTCTCTGGTGCCTTGCGATCGCGTCGATCGGCAGGTGATGATTGCAGCCTGCCAGGATCGCGCTATAACTAGTTTCAAATGAAACTTGTTGGATTCAGGAGCGCCTTATGCCCGTCATTGACCCGGTTGTGACCGAGCAGACCCCTGCGGATGACCTGACCATTGATCAGAAGTGGGAACGCTATTCGACAGAGGAACACAGCATCTGGACCACGCTCTACAAGCGTCAGATGAAAATCCTCCAGGGCCGGGCTGCACCGGAACATTTCCGGGGCCTCGAGCTTCTCAATCTCAATGAAGGTGGCATTCCCGACTTTCGGCGCGTCAATGAGAAGCTGGAGAAGCTGACCGGCTGGACCGTTGTAACGGTTCCAGGGCTTATTCCCGAGCGGGATTTCTACGAGCATCTTGCCAATCGGCGTTTCGTGTCAGGCCGCTTTATCCGTGATGCTCACAAGCTGGACTATCTGCCGGAACCCGACATTTTTCATGATGTGTTCGGTCATGTTCCCCTCCTCACCCAGCCGGTTTTCGCTGACTATATGGAAGCCTATGGCAAGGGCGGGCTGCGCTCGCTTGAATTCGATACGATCAAGAATATGGCCCGGCTCTATTGGTATACGGTCGAGTTCGGCCTTATAAACACGCCGGAGGGACGACGTATCTATGGTGCAGGCATTGTTTCCTCGAAGGCCGAGTCCATCTTCTGTCTCGAGGCGCGCTCTCCCAATCGCATCCATTTTGACCTCGAGCGGATCATGCGGACCGATTATCGCTATGATGATTTCCAGCAATCCTATTTCGTGATCGACAGTTATGACGAGCTAATGGAAGCGACCTATGCGGACTTCGGCCCCCTCTATGAGCGCCTGCCCGACCTGGCCGAATATGCGCCATCGGATATCGTCGAGGGCGATAAGGTCTATTCCCGGGGGTCGCAGGAATATGCGAGGGCGGGCGGCCTGCTGGGTCAGGCCGAGGCGGTCTGAATTCAGCGGCGCACCAAGGCGAGCCGGCCTTCGACATCCTGCCGGGTCGTAATCGCTTCTAGATCGGCAATGATTTCCAATACCGCATCATGACTGACCGGCTTGACGATGTAGAAGCTCGCACCGCGTGCCTGACAGCGCTCATCCAGCTCGGGGTTATGCGTTCCCGAATAACATCCGACAGCGCCACCATGCAGATATTTGCGGCTGTCGGAGATCAACTGTAGCGCGGAATCGCCTGCGAGGCTGAGATCGGTGAACAGCAGAACCGGATAAGACTCGCGCTCACGCAAATGTGCCAATGCCTCATCTGCCCGGGTGAAGGCGATGAAATCGAACACCATGCCGGCATCCTCGAGATCTTCCTGAAACAGAAGATGCTCGTCCGGATCGTCATCGACCAGAATAATACTGATCAGCTCGCTCAATTGGCCCAGCCCCAGGAAATCAAGCGCGGACTATGTCGCGATTCGTCTGGCAACAAGACTTATCGCGGACCCTATCGTCCTCGCTGGAAGGGGTAGAAATCATCGCCCAGTCCCAAAATCCGGGTCAGTTCATCCAGGGCGTGCTGACTTTCACCAAGCAGGTTCGGGTCGGCCAGATCAGCAGGCGCGAGGGTCTCACGATAATGGGCCTGCGCCCACTCACGCAATTGGTCATAGAGGGCTTCCGTCATCCAGATCCCGGGATTGACCGCGGCCCGTTCAGCCTCGGTCAGGACGACCCGCAATCGCAGGCAGGCCGGTCCACCGCCATTACGCATGGATTCGCGCACTTCCGCGTACCGCACCTCGCCAATGGGCCCATTGCCCGCAACAAGCTTTTCGCAATAGGCGCGCGTACGGTCATTCTCCCGCGTCTCGACAGGCGCGAGCAAAACCATGCGCTCCTCGCCCGGCATTTGCAAAAGCTGGGAATTGAAAAGATATGAATTCACCGCATCTTCGAGTGAGACCTCATCAGCCGGCACTTCGACAAATATTGGTTCGAAGCGATCACGCGCCGCCCGGCGAATATCCTCCAATGCCGTTTGCTTATCCTCAAAGGCCTGCTCGTGATAGAACAGCGTATTGAGATTGCCGACACAGACGACATCATTGTGGAAGGCCCCGGCATCAATCGCGGCACGCGCCTGCTGGATCATAACCGTGCGCCGCTTGTCTAGACCGTGCCGCCGGACAATGGCCTCACAGGCTTGAAGTGACTGACGCGCGGGGAACCGCCCCGTCTCGTCGACATGCCCATCGCGCCCCCATACCAGGATTTCCACACCCTGCCGGCCATGTTCGCGGCAGAGACGGACATGGTTGGCTGCACCTTCATCAGCAAAGAGGGCATGACTTGGGAGCGGTTCATGCACCATGAAACGATCCGGGGCGTTGAATATCCGTTTCAAGGCCAGCTCGGTCTGCGGCCCCTCGATTGCCCGGTGCGGTGTCGTATGGAGATTGGCCGGCGTGAAATGCAAGCGTCCATCGCGCGTATCGGCAGACGGCGAGACCATGGCCGCATTCGCCGCCCACATGGGCGAAGCCGATGAGAGCAGTTTGAGGTAGCGCGGCTGCTCCCAGATCACCCGCGCCAATACGTCACTATCCAGCCCGGAATAGCCGATCGAGCGCATCACGGGCAGGAAGGGTCGCTCCTGTGGCGGTAAAATGCCCTGATGCAATCCGGCAGCCGCAAGGCTGCGCATTTTCGCCAGCCCCTCAAGCACCGCACTACGCGGTGAGGACACGCGATCCTTGTTGCGCGTACTGGCAAGATTACCGGCCGACAGGCCACCATAATTATGGGTTGGTCCTACCAGCCCGTCGAAATTCGCTTCTATTGTAACCGTCAATCCCTCAGTCCAGGCCGCGGATCCCCATCCGCTCTGGCTCCCGTGCAGCTTGAGTCGCTACAGGATAGGCACAGTAATCGGCTGCATAATAGGCGCTTGGACGTAAATTTCCTGATTGCCCCGGACCGCCGAAGGGCATGTTGGAGGCCGCACCGCAGGTCGGCCGGTTCCAATTGACAATGCCAGCACGGCTCTCGACCCAGAAACGCCGCCAGAGATCCTCACTGTCTGAAATCAATCCCGAGGACAGGCCGTAAGCCGTGTTATTGGCCGCTGCGATCGCCGCATCGAAGGAGGCCACGCGCACGACCTGGATCAAAGGTCCAAAGACTTCCTCATCGGGGACATCCAGACCGGTGACATCCAGCAGGCCAGGCCGCAGGAAGGCGGCCCCGCGCGCGTCGCGAGCGGCCTTGCGAATGACAATCGCGCCGCGATCAATCAAATCATCCTGTGCTTTCAGCACGTTGTCAGCCGCGACTGCAGAAACGAGCGGCCCCATAAACGGCTCGACCTCGTCATCCCAGGCGCCCAGGCTGAGCGCATCCGCTATCTCTGCGATGCGTGCCATGACCTGATCGGCGACCTCACCATCGGGCAATATGAGGCGCCGCGCGCAGGAACAGCGCTGGCCCGCCGTGATATAGGAGGATTGCACAGCGATCCTGGCCACGGCTTCAATGTCCGCGGCATCCCAGACCACGAGCGGATTGTTTCCGCCCATTTCCAGCGCCAGCTGAATGCCCGTTCGACCGGCGAATTTTTCGTGGATGAAACGTCCCGTCGGCCAGGATCCGGTGAAAAGCACGCCATCCAGGTCAGAATGATCAAGTGCAGCCGCGCCTGTTTCACGAGCACCATGCACCAGATTGATCACGCCTGCCGGGATCCCGGCACGGTCCCAGCAACGGATCATGAATTCGCCGACTGCCGGTGTGACCTCGGATGGTTTGAACACCACAGTATTACCGGCCAAAAGTGCCGGAATGATATGGCCATTCGGCAAGTGACCCGGGAAGTTGTAAGGGCCGAGCACAAACATGACCCCCAGCGGCTTATGAGCCAGCTGCGCAAAACCAAAGCCCGTTTCGGCCGTTTGCTCGCCGGTTCGTTCCTGAGCGGCCGTGATTGAGATCGCCACCTTCCCGATCATCGCCCCGGCTTCGCCGGTGGCCTCCCAGAGCGGCTTGCCGGTCTCTTGGGCAATCAAACGAGCCAGGTCTTCCTTGCTGGCCTCGAGCTCGGCCTTGAAGCGCTCAACGACCGCAATCCGAGCCTCGAACGCCAGACCGCCCCAGGCGTTAAAGGCGGATCGAGCGGCTTTGAAAGCCTGATCCACCTCGTCCGGCGCAGCCGCATGGCCACGCCAGATCTCCGTACCATGCGCCGGATCCTCGGAATTGAAGGCAGCGCCCGCGCCCTCCCGCCATTCACCCTTGATATAATTCATTCTTCTACCCCGTGCGGCGCCAGAAACGCGCCTTGTCGCCATCGCGCAGATCGAGCGCGGCCATGGTTTCGTAAGACAGTCCCAAACTGCCATGGTCGACGATCACCTCAGCCTGGCAGGTGCGAAAATCGTCTATCCGGTCAGTTGATAAAATGCCGGTCACCCCGCCCATCGTTGTCGCAGCGCGCACGGTATAAATCTGGCTTTCGCGCAGCGTCCGAATATTCTCGGTCCAGGTCGAGACCAACGGGCCGCCGTCGAAAATGTCGACATAGCGGTCATAGTGGAACCCCTCCCATTCCAGGAGTTTGAGCGCCGCGGTACCGTCCTGATGGGTCTTGCCGACCACTTCGCGGACGACATCCGGTAATAAATCCATATAGATCAGGTGCTGAGGGCCCAGATCGAGAATGAATTGATTATCCGTCGCTGCGCTCAGTGCATCAGCTTCGGCAAAGTCCATCTTGAAAAAGGGGCGTGAGACATAGTCGAAAAAGGGCGATGTCCCATCGTCGTGAACAACACCGCGGAGCTCGGCCAGGACTTTTTCGCCAAAGCGCTCGCGCGCCGCAGCGATCAGCAGATAACGGGACTGGGCGACAAGACGCCCGGCTCCGGTTCCGCGCCCTGCCTGGGACACGAAGAGCGTTCCGACTTCCGTGGCGCCGGCGAAGTCATTGACCAGCAGCAGCGCATCCATGTCGAAACGCCGGTCGGCCTCCGTCGAGTGCTGCGCAATGGTTATAACCTTGAAGTCCCAGTAGGGTTTCGAGACACCAACCATCGCCTTGACTGCGGAACAGCCAATGATCTGCCCGGTGTCCGTATCTTCCAGCATCAGCTGATAGGTCGCTTCGCGCTGTGTTTCTTCCGTCCGGGCAAAGGCCGCCTCGGAATTGACGAGACGCTCCTCAAGCGCCTCCGGCGGCACGGCGAGGCTGGTGAAACCTGTTCCCGCCTCTTCCGACAGTCGGACGAGATCATCAATATCGGCCGGTCGGCCCGCTCTTACGATCAGCATGTCATCCCTCGCCCCGATTGACCTGTCGGGCCAGCGCCCGCGCCTGACGCGCATCGAACTCGCCACGCGCAAATTTCATCAACATCACCGCAGAAAGCTTGGCGCGTTCGGTGAAACTGGAGAGCTTGACGATCTCCCGGTCCGAATGAATGTCCGCGCCGCGAACGCCAAGCGTATCCACATTCGGACAACCGGCCGCCCACAGATTATTGCCCTCGCAGACACCCCCCGTATCCTGCCAGCGAATATCCAGCCCCAAGGCACCGCCGGCGCTGCGTGTCCATTCAAACATTTTGGCATTGGCAGGCGTCATCGGCTTGGGTGGGCGCGTGAAACCGCCATGCAGCTCCGCCTCAATCCCGTCGCGCACGCGGATCTCATCGACCAGCCGCTCCAGCTCCGCCTCTACCCAGACCTGATCATTCTCGTTCTGGACGCGGATATTGAAACGCACCACAGCATTGTCGGGCACAACATTCGGCGGACCGCCGCCATCGATCTTGGCAAGATTGAAGGTCACATCCGGACGTTTGCCATTCAGCTCATCCAGGCCAAGACCGAAAGCGCACGCAGCCGCCAGCGCATTGCGTCCAAGATGGTGCTCGCGACCGGCATGGGCAGAGCGGCCGGAGACTTTCAAGGACCAATTTCCAGACCCTTTGCGTGCGCCGGCAAGAGACCCGTCTGCCAGGGCCGGTTCGTAAGTCATCCCGATATCAGCACCGCTGGCCAGCTCTGCCAGTATCGGCGCCGAGCCCAGCGAGCCGATTTCCTCATCCGGGCTAATCAGAACATCTATCCCGATCTCGTCTTTCCAGGGAGAGCGCTCCAGGGCGAGAATACCGTGAAGCATCACCAGAATGCCGCCCTTCATGTCGGCGACACCCGGCCCGTTGAGCGTATCCTCGTCCCATTGTGACGTGGTCTGAAAATGTGACCCCTCCGGGAAGACGGTGTCATGATGCCCGGTCATGACAATGCGGATCGGGGCCTGCGGGCGAATGCGGCAGTGAAAGGCGGGCGTGAAAGGCTGTGAGCGAACCGCGCCATCGGGATCAACAATGGTTGTCGCTGGCAGGTCTATGGCGCTGATATCACCGCCAGTCTCGGCGAATGCCTCATTCAGGCAGGCTCGCATTTCCTCCAGCCCATCCGCATTGCGGCTGCCGGAGTTAATCGCTGACCAGGCTTTCACCGTTTCGATCATGTGATCGCCGCGGCTGTCTACCCAGTCCAGCACCTCGCGCTCCTGCGAGTCGAGTTTGATGATTTCTTGCATGTCTCAGTGATAACGCGTCCAGCCGCACGGTCCACCCCGCCAGGCCAGAAGCCTGGCGGGAAGGTTCCGTGTCAGGCGTGTTCCAGCGCCTGTTTGAAATCAGCGATAAGGTCGTCGGGATTTTCAATACCGATCGATACGCGGACCAGCCCGTCCGAAAAGCCCTGGCGGCGGCGCAATTCCGGATCAACGCCGCGATGCGTGGTCGACCCCGGATGGCATAGCAGCGTTTCAGTACCGCCGAGACTGACCGCAAGCTTCATCACTTGCAGTGCATTGAGCATGCGGAATGCGGCGGCCTCGTCTGCCAGATCGAAGGAGAAGGTGGAACCTGCGGTCACGCATTGCGCTTCGAACACGCGGGCATCGCGACTGCCCGGCTCGAGAAAGCCGAGATAGCGCACGCGCTCCACCTTGGGATGGTCGCGCAGGAATTCCGCGACCTTGCGGGCACCGTCGGCAGCAGCCTGCATGCGGATCTTCACCGTCTCCAGCGAGCGCAACAGCATCCAGCATGTATGGGCATCGAGATTGGTTCCCAGATAGCCGCGCAGGCTTCGGATCTTGGCCATGCTGTCAGACTCGCCCAGCGCGGCGCCGGCGATCAAATCGCTGTGGCCACCGACATATTTGGTCAGCGAGTAGACAAGGACATCTGCGCCAAGTGCGAGCGGCGAGGTATTCACCGGGCCAAGGAAAGTATTATCGACAATGATCTTGGGACGCCGGCCCTGTTTCTCGGCGATGAGGTCTGCGACACGGCCAATCGCTGCCAGATCGACCAGGTCATTGGTCGGATTGGTTGGCGTTTCGGTATAGATGACGGAGACCTCGCCGGCCGACATTGCGGTTTCCGCCGCCTTGAGTATGTCGGCCTCGTCAGCGCCTGCGTCAAAATCGACGGAGCGAATGCCGTAATTGGGCAGGAATTTCCGGATCAGGCTTTCAGTACCGCCATAAAGCGGGGTCGACTGGAGGATGACCGAACCGGCATGGGCGAGAGCCATCAATGTGGTCGATATGGCCGCCATGCCGGAGGAAAAGACCGCGGCCTCCTCAGCACCGTCATAAATGGCAAGACGATCCTCGAGCACTTCCATATTCGGGTTATTGAAGCGGGTGTAAATCAGCCCTGCCGCTTCCGGATCGCCCTCTTCGGCCTGCCCCAGAGTGACCCGAAAAAAGGCGGCGCCATCTTCGGCACTGGCAAAGGCGAAGGTCGAGGTCAGAAAGACCGGCGGCTTGATCGACATCTCCGAGAGCTTGGGGTCAAAGCCATAGCTCATCATCTGTGTCTCGGGGCTAAGGGCATGCCCGGCCACCGTGTGTTTTCGATAGGGTTTGTCCGGCTTGCTCATCGCTTGTTCTCCAGTGTGCAGGGCTGTCCGCCCGCGTCTGCAGCGATTTGACCCGCCCTATTCTCCGGGTCAAGGCTTTCCTCCGCAGCCTGAAAAAAGCGACTGTTTCGTTCGCCTTACCCACAGGGTGGCGCATGATCCTTGCAAAGAAAAACGGCCCGGCGAAATGCCGAGCCGTTTCCCCAATCAGAAGCGATTGTGCTTAGTCGAGATCGATCGAGATCGTTGCACGACGGTTCAGCGGCTCGCGCACGCCATCAGCCGTCGAAACAGCGGTGTTCGTCTCACCATAAGAGTCGATCGAGATCGCAGAAGCCGGGATGCCGAGGCGAACCAGCTCGTCGCGAACTGCACGAGCGCGGCGCTCGGACAGACCAACGTTATAAGAAGCAGAACCGGAACGGTCGGTGTAACCCGCGACTTCAACCGTCGTCACGGAGCAAGAGCCCGTGTCGTTAGCTGCAGCTGCGATAACCGCACGCGCCTGATCGGTAAGATCGGAGCGATCCCACTCGAAGTAAACCACGCGAGCATCCGGATCGTCACACGCCGGCGGAGGCGGCGGCGGCGGAGGCGGAGGCGGAGGCGGAGGCGGAGGCGGCGGCGGCGGCGGAGGCGGCGGAGGCGGCGGGGATGCGAAGGAATAACGCAGGCCAGCCCAGATCTCGTGGCCACCGAGCGAGTCAACAGAAACGCCGTCATAATCCGTACCTGCCGGAGCGAAGTAGCGGTATTCGGTGTCGAGCGTCAGGCGCTCAGTGACTTCCCAGCCGATACCGGCGAGGAGCTGCCAAGCGAATGCAGTGTCAGAATCCTGGGCGATGACATAGTCAGCCGGGGTCCAGTTCGGCGGCTTGGTGCCAGCGCGGTAACCAGCGAGATAGCCGCTGATGTCTGCGAGGCCGATACCCATGCCGAGATAAGGCGTGTAAGGACCGTCCGTGTCGAAGTCGAAGATGGCGTTCGCCATGACCGACCACATCTGGAAGTCCGACGTGCTGTTCTCGAAGTTACCGACAGCGCCGGTATCGTTGTAACGGTGAGCCAGCTCACCTTCGAGGCGCAGACCGTCTGCCCACTCATAGCCGAGTGCAACTGCTTCGCGCAGATTGCCGTCAGCATTGATTTCACCATTCAGATCGCCGGAGACGTCCGTGTCGCCGGGACCACCATAACCGAGAGCACCCCGGACATACCAACCTTCGTCAGCGAACGCCGGAGCCGCTGCGAGGATGGCTCCGACGGCTGCTGCCGTGAAAAGCCGTGTTTTCATCATTCCCCCTCCGGAGGCACTCGCCTCCTTGGTGTGACTGACCAGAATTCGAACATATCGAATTACTCGGAAAAGCCCCCTGTGGACCAATCCTGTTAACTTCCCTACATCAATTAGGTGGGTGATGCTAGCGCTCAGCCTGAGAATCCGGGCGATGAGTGCATTATTTCCATAGCGTTGCACGACCGCTACACATTTGAACAACCCACCCACTAACCTTTTGATTTTATTTCGCCTGAAACGCGATCTCACGAAAGCAGCCTGCACGCGATAGTGGCAGCGCGGTGCCGGCCTGACGCCGGCTAGTTCAGGGTCGGCAATAATTCATCATGAATCGCGGCGACCGCAGACGCGTCCGGCTGGTAGGAATCATAGGCCGCGCGATAGGCGGCGATAAGCGCCCCATCACGGCGATACAAGTCGTTCAGAAAACGCACCCCGCCATCATCATCGCCGACAACAGTCCAGTACGCGATATGCACCTGGATCCGTTCATCGAGCCAGACAACGGTCGGTGAATTGCCCGCGGCCACTTCATCAATACGTGATCGGCTATACCCGTCCTGGCCGGCCAGAACCCACTCGGCGAGAGCCATGGGATCCTGGACGCGAATACATCCGGCCGAGAAATCCCGCTGGGTGCGCACGAATTGATCGCGCTCGGTCGTGTCATGAATGTAGACATTATGCCGATTGGGGAAGATGAACTTCACCTCACCCATCGGATTGCGCGGACCAGGGGCCTGGGACAGCCGATAGGGCCAGCGATTATTCCAGCGGCTCCAATCAATATCCCAATGCGGAATAGCCTGCCCCGAGCCGTCAAAAATCCGGAACCCGTAATAATCGACGACATTGGGATTACGGCGAATAGAGCGAAAGCGTGAACGGGCCGAATTACCGGGGACACCCCACCAGGGGTTGAGGACCAGATACTCCATCTCATCGGAAAATTCCGGCGTGGAGCTCGCCGCGCGGCCAACCATGACCTGATGCTCACGGACCAGCTCGCCATCCTCCCAGGCCTCGAGACGATAATCGGCGATATTCACCCAGATATGGCGACGCCCGAGCTCGCGCTCGCGCCAGCGCCGCTGCTCCATATTGGTGCGCAATTGCGCAATCCGCTCTTCCGGCAGGATATTCAGCTGGCGCAGCGTGCTCTGATCCATGCGCCCGGTCGGGGAGAGATTAACACGTCCCTGAAACCGGCGCACCGCCGTCTCCAGGCGCGCATCAAAAACATCACCCTCTTGCCAATTCCCGCGATAGAGCCCCTCGGCCGCCAGCCGACGCCGCAGCTGATCCACTCGATCGCCATTGGCACCGGCCTCAAGGGATTCGCCCGCATCAATTCGCGGCCAGATCGGCTGCAGGGCCAGAAGCCGCGTCATCTCATGGCGCAGTATCTCATAGTCGCGCACCTGAGGCTCGAAAGCTGACAGCGTGGCGGCCAGGTCCTGCGCCCCCAGCCCGTCGCCGAGCGCCTCGATTAGCACATTGGTCTCCGCATTGCGCAGAACCCGCACTTCCCGCGTCTCCTGGTCCACCAGGCCATAACGCAGCCAGCCACCAAAGCGCAGATAAGCGGTCTCGGCCAAATCGACGCGATCGCGATGGTCAAGCCGGCTATCGGCAAGGCGGAACGCCATATCATCCAGCGATGGCAGCCCGTGGCTGGGCGCCTCAAATAAGGCCAGGGCCAGGGATTGAAGGCTTGCTTCGCTCCAGGCCTCTCGTCCCGGCATGGGCAACAGGTCGACTTCCGGCTCGACTTCCTCGACCAGAACCTCGCCATCGATCAGGGCCTGCGCTTCCGGGTCCAGCGTATCGGCACCAGCCGCCGCATCCTCGGCCGGATTCTGCACCGTCGCGTCCTGGCGCACCAAAGCGGTGGCAGACGACTCAGACGCCATCACGCCCAGGCCAACCAGCGCAAGCAGCGCCAGAACAGACGCCAAGCGGCTCGCCGAACACAGTTTTCCCGATAATCGCACGCGAACTCTCCCGAGACCTTCGACAGGACATTAACCAATCCGGCTCGGAGCCGGAAGCTTAAATCTTAACAGATTCGGACGGACAGGCCCGGCAGTCGGCGGGCTCGAAGCTACCGGGAACACCATCCAAGACAAACATGGTCGCAGCGCTGTGCAATTGGATAAACAGCGCCTGAACACCACCGCATCACGACAATGCAAGCTCCAATTTTGCCATTGTAGAGATCTGCAAAACGCACTGTTACTTTTTTAGCTCTCATATGGACACAAAGGCTCAATCCAAGAATTCTTGATCACCCGCGGATGCTATCACAAAGGACAACCAAAACTTAAAACAGGGACAGAAGATACAGATTGTAACTACACATTATTTGATTTGTAATTTTTGTTAAATCTGTTTTCTAAATTAAAAACATTGCAAAATTTTTATATTCTGACTCATGAAGATTCTTTAATATCTAACTTCTTCATTACTTTCTGAATATATCGCAGAGTTTCACGCAGAGGGGGCGCCGGTACAGAACGCGCCGAGTTTCCAATCGCGTGTGTTCATGACCCAGTCGACTTTATCCCAGATCGAAGAATGCCTGCGGCGAGGCGAATGGCAGTTGGCACACCAACTTGCGACTCAATGCGCGATCGGAGGCGATCTGACGCCTCCCGTGCTGCGCACTTTCGGAGCCACCGCCCTGATCGTTGAGGATGCAGAGGCCACGCAAGCCTGCTTCCTGGCCTGCGGCAAGCTCGGCCTTAAAACCTCCCTGTCAGTTTATCTTCACTGGGCCGGGCTGTGTTTTGAAGCTGGCCATGTTCACAAGGCCTATGCGCTGTCTCAAACCTGTCTGGAGGCAGACGCGCAGGATGTTGCGATCCGACAGGATTTCGCCCGCTATGCGCTCGCCTCCGGGCGGGTTGATGAGGCGGAACCGCACATCAAGACCTGGATCGCCAATGCCCCGGCGGACCCTGACGCCAATATGCTGGCCGCGCGCATCGCCTTTTATCGCGGACAGGTCGAGCAGGCTTGCGACCATGCCAATCGCGCGCTTGATGTGGAGCCGAGCCATCTCGGCGCCTTTCGCATCCTCGCCAATTGCCGGTCCAAGTCGGTCGCAGATGCGCGGATGGATGTTTTCCGCCGTCTTGCCGAAGCCGGCGATCTCGAGCCCCGGCGGGAGGCGCAGCTCAATTTCGCAATCGGTGCGCTTGAGGAAGCCAAGGGTCAGCATGCCGCCGCCTTCAGGCGCTATCAGACGGCCAATAAGGCGATGGAAAATCTGGCCGCGGAACGCAATGAAAGTTTTGACCTCGGACGCCTGAAAGCGGATCAGGCGCTTTTTGATGCTGTGGTGGAGCAGAGCGAGATTCAGCTCTCCGCCGCTCCGGGCGCGGTCAAGCCGGTCTTCATATTCGGCATGCCGCGCTCCGGCTCGACCTTGATCGAGCAGATCCTGTCCATGCATTCGCAGATAACCGCTCTGGGCGAGCGCCCGGATTGTCTGAACTGGCGCGCCGAGATCCTGGTCATCGCGCATCGCGACGGTGTCGATGCGGCTGCACATCACATCCGGCGAATGGCTGGCCAATGGCGGCAGTCCTATCTTGCGGCAGCGGGGACATCCGGACTCATCGTCGACAAAAATCTCCTGAACTATCAGTCGGCATCACTGATCCAGAGACTCTTTCCGGAAAGCCGGGTTTTATGGACCAAGCGGGATGAGGCGGACCAGACCCTGTCCATTTTTGCCTCTCCCTTCGCCTCCCAGATCACCTTCACCAATCGTATTGACGACATACTCGACTTCTCGGCCTTCGCGTCCGAACACAAGGCCCGGTGCGCTGCCCACTGGCAGGAAGACCTGTTCGAAGTGGAGTATGAGGCCGTGATCGACCATGCTGAAGCCTATGTGCGCGCCGTCCTCGCCTTTTGCGAACTCCCCTTTGAACGCGACTGCCTGCGATTTTACCAGAGCAACCGCGTGGTCCAGACGGTGAGTGCGGCCCAGGTCCGCCGTCCGATCTATGCCAGCTCGGTCGGTCGCGCCGCCGCATTCGGCGACGCGCTGCAACCCTGGCATGACCGGCTCAATCGATCGAAACCCGCCCTCGCCGGCTGAGATCGGCAAGCAGGCTCAGCAATCAGCGCGGTTGGCAATGAGCGCGGCGTCATCAGGGCTCCAGCTGGTCAATTCATCGGCAACCGCACAGCGCTGATCCTGATCCAGCCGGGTATCCGCAGCCAGATCGGTCAGAATGAGATCGAGATTTTCCGCACCCGTGAACATGCCGATACCGCCATCATCCGGCGTGTCAAAACGCATGAGATTCCCGCTTTCCACCCAGGGTGACCAGCGATCAGTCGGCGCACCATGATAGGCGAAATGCCCCCATTCCTCGCCCATGGCCTGGGCAATCGCATCACGTCCGGACGCATTGCCATCGGTGAATAGCAGGGCATCGAGCGCGCCATAAAACTCGAAGTGATTGAATACGAAGGGTATTTCCATTGAATGCGCGGCGCCGAATAACAGGCCGGTATCGGTCACCAAGAGGCGCCCGCCCTCGTCCCAGTCGAACCGGTAGGCCCAGACATTCTCATGCCCCGCGCTGCGCAGACGATTGGCCAGCTCATCGACCGCCTGGGCACGCCAATACCGGCTCGGATAGTCCGACATGGCGGTATACGCCTCGCCATCCTTGGGCCAAAGCAGAAGGCTGACACGATTGACCAGCTCCGGATTCAGCGCTGCATAGAGCCGCATTTCATCGCGATTAGTGCCGGTAATCACCGGGATATTATTGAACCCGCCCGGGGTCGAGGCCGTCTCAAGAATGCCGGCCTCGGGAAGCACGACCCCGTCTGCAATCATGCGTGGCATATCGCGAATACCGTCCGGATAGGCCGCGAACACATCCGCCAGCGGAGCTGCGCGCAGATCCTCCGCTGTGGCGGCGCTCCCGGCGAGGTTTTCGGCAATCTCCAGCGCGGCCCCCTTGATGTAATCATTGCCGCTTTCGGCCTCCTCCAGGCTTGCCGACCAGACAATGCCGCTTTGGATAATCGCTCCATGGAAGAGGTCGTGCGCCATGGGTGAGGCCAGCAGGCCGGCGACATTATGCCCGCCCGCACTCTCACCGAAAATCGTGACCTGGTCCGGATTCCCGCCGAAGGTCGCCGCATTCTCCTGCACCCATTCGAGCGCCGCGATCATGTCGAGAAGGGCGAAACTCGCCGCACTATCCGCCTCGGTCTGTGCGCTCTCGCGCAGCGCCGGATGGGCGAACCAGCCCAGCGGACCAAGGCGATACTGGATGGCAATGACGATCACATCGCGGTCCAGCGCCAATTGCGAGCCATCATAGGCTGCTGAGCGCCCCCAGACATTCGCGCCGCCATGGATCCAGACCATGACCGGGAGGTTCTCCGCCCCCGGCGGAGCATAGATATCCAGCGTCAGGCAATCTTCCGAACCGACAAGAATATCCGGCTCCAGCCCTTCGCCCTCATCCAGCCCATTGGTGATCTGTGCGCATCTTGGGCCGAATTCGACCGCTTCATAACGCTGCTCAAAGGGCTCAACCGGGCGCGGTGCCCGCCAGCGCAAATCGCCTATGGGCGCTGCAGCGAAGGGGATGGACCGCCAGACATGCGCGCCAATATCACTTTGAAATCCAATGACATCGCCCTGGGGCAATGTGCGCGCGGTCAGTTCGAGCGGTTCCGGACGCGGCTCCGGACTGCTCGATGAGCAGGCGGCGATAAATGCACAGGATAGTGCGCTGGCAATAGCGATGATCGGACGCATGATTCCCCTCCCTCTGGGTAAGAAGGAGAGTAGGAAAGTCTCACGCTGAGGCAAGCATGATGCTGGCGT
>JBELMP010000017.1:0-24647 GCA_042095695.1 Maricaulis sp.
GGACCATAAGGACACGCTCGCCGATATCGCGATCTTTCCCTTCATCCGGCAGTTCGCCCATACGGATAAGGACTGGTTCGACCAGCAGGATCTACCGGGTTTGCACGCCTGGCTGGAGCACAATCTCACCAGTTCTCGCTTTCAGCGGATCATGCGTAAACACCCCGTCTGGGTGCCGGACTCCGAATAATCAGCAGACGCCTTGCTTATCCGCCGGGTGAGCGCCTGCGCGGCTTTGATCCGCTAAGCCCCTGATTTGTTGCTGCAATGCACCATTTTGCTGCGCATCGCCATGTCACAAAAGTGATGCAAACAATCCACACCCGCAATTTAAAGCATGGCAGGCAATTCGAGGCGGGTGTCATCTTTCCGAAATATCCGTTAACGGATCGCGGTCGCTCGCGGTGCCGGTCGGAAGCCGACCAATATCCGCGCCATGCTAACGGTTGATTTGGAACCCTTGCTCATGAAGACCTCCCTCGTGCAAAAATCTCTGCTTTGGGCCGGCGCAAGCCTTGCTGCCCTGACTGCCGCGTCCGCCGCTCCGGCGCTCGCTCAATCTGAAACCGTCCTGGAAGTCATCACGGTGTCGACGACCCGTCGTGAAGAAAACATCCAGGATGTCGCAAACTCTGTGACGGCCGCGTCCGGTGAAGAGCTCGCGCCTTTCACCGAAGGTGGTGGAGACATCCTCACCCTCGCAGCGCGCGTCCCCAGCCTCTATGCTGAGAGCTCCAACGGTCGTGTGGCTCCGCGCTTCTATATTCGCGGCCTCGGCAATACGGATTTCGACCTCGCTGCCTCACAGCCGGTCTCCGTTATCATGGATGATATCGTCCAGGAAAACGTGATCCTCAAAAGCTTCCCGCTGTTCGATATCGAGCAAGTCGAGATCGCGCGCGGCCCGCAGGGCACGCTGTTCGGTCGCAACACGACGGCCGGTACGATCAGCTTCCGTTCTGCTCGCCCGACCGCTGAGACCGAAGGCTATGTCGCTGCCACGATCGGTAGCCTGGACACGGTCAATGTCGAAGCTGCTCTCGGTGGCACGATTATCGAAGACGTGCTGACCGGTCGTATGTCGGTGCTCACGCAAAATCGTGGCGATTACATCGACAATGATTTCCTTGGTATCAGCGATGCGCTGGGCGGCTTCAATGAATGGGCTGGTCGCGCACAACTGCACTACACGCCCAGCGATCGTTTTGACGCGTTGTTCAATGTTCACGCCCGTTCTCTCACCGGCACGTCGGCGATTTTCCGCGCCAACATCCTGACGCCGGGCTCTAACGAGCTGAACGAGAATTTCGACCGTGATGGCGTCTATTTCGACAGCCTGTACAACAACCCGCAGAATTATGATGGCTGGGGCAGCAGCGCCACCCTCAACTTCGCGCTGGATGGCGGCATGACCCTGACCTCCATCACGGGTTATGAGAGCGCCAATGGCCGCTCGCTCGGTGATATCGATGGCGGCAATCTGGTCACGGGCCCGGGCTTCATCCCCTTCCCGTCCCAGACGCAGGATGGCCTGGACTTCCTTGATCAATACACCCAGGAATTCCGCCTCGCCTCTGCCGATGACCTGCAGACGACCTGGCAGGTCGGCGCCTATTTCTTCGATAGCGCCTTCGCAATCACCACGACCGACCCGGACGGCATTTTCCCGCCGACCACCACGGTTCGTCACGGTAATGAACTCTGGTCCGCCTTTGCCCAGGCGTCCCACCAGGCAACCGATCGTCTCGAACTGGCTGGCGGCATCCGCTTCACCAGCGATGAGAAAGATCTTGTCGTACGCCAGTCTGTGATCCCGCAGGCACCGGTGGAAGTCTCTGACGAACAAGTCTCCTGGGACCTGTCCGCCTATTATGACTACCGCGAAGACCTGGCGCTCTATGCCCGGGTTGCCCAGGGCTTCCGCGGCCCGACCATCCAGGCACGCGATGTTGCCTTCTTCGGTTCCCCGTCCACGGCGGACAGCGAAACCTCTCTTTCTTGGGAAGCCGGTTTCAAGGCTGAGCCGATGAATGGTCGTGCGCGGATCAATGGTACGGCGTATTACTATTCTGTATCTGACCTGCAGCTCTCTGCAGTTGGCGGCGGCGGCAATCTCATCCAGCTGGTCAATGCGGATGAGGGCGTCGGCTATGGTATCGAAATCGACAGTGAATTCCTGATCAGCGACAATTTTGTCGTGACTGCAGGCTTCTCCTGGAATGAGACCGAACTGCAGGACGACACGCTGGAAGTGGGCACTTGCGCCCAGTGTACCGTGCTTGATCCGGACGTGGATAATGACGGCTTCGTCGAAGTCGACGGCAATCCCTTCCCGCAGGCGCCGAATTACACGCTCAGCCTGACGGCTCGCTATGCCATCCCGGCCGAAGCGGGCGGTGAGTGGTTCATCTACACCGACTGGTTCTTCCAGGGTGAGACCAACCTCTTCCTCTATGAGTCTGCTGAATTCAACACGGACGGCAATTTCGAAGGCGGTCTGCGCCTGGGTTATGCCGGCGAAACCGAAGGCGGTCGCCCGTATGAAGCGGCCTTCTTCGTCCGCAATCTGACCGATGAGGGAAATCTCGTCGGCGGCATCGACTTCAACAATAATACCGGCTTCACCAATGAGCCGCGGGTTCTCGGCCTGTCTCTGCGCGCATCGCTGAACTAGGCTCGATCAGAACCATAACGACCAAGACGACTGCCCCGGATCTTCACGATCCGGGGCTTTTTCTTGTTCAGCGATCGAGCGGTGAATAGCCGCTTTCGGGACGCGTGAAAGACAGTTCGCGCCAAGCTTCTTCGGCAAATAGCACAGCCTGGTCATCATAATGCGGCGATGACGCATCCAGCGTTGCCGAGCCATATTGATGGATTGCCCGGGAGCGCATTGTCCCGTCCGCCATCCATTCCACCGCCATGATATAGGTATCCCCGGCGACCGCGCGGATACGGCCATCCTCATCGAGCCCCGCATTGGCGCCATAAATCGCGCGCAGCACGTCCGGCCCGCCGCCAAGCGGCAGATCGACATCGCCGCGCACAATCCGGTTGACCTCACCCCATTGCGGGTCGAGCCGGCCATGATGTGTCAGCAATTCCTCGGCTGCGGCGCGCAATGCCTCGATCGGTTCCATGTCCCAGGGATCTTCATGATGCCGGTTATGGATACAGCGCACCGCTGTCAGCACACCCAGCGCCGCCGCGCGACTGGACACACGGGTCGACATGTCCCAGCGCCCGATAATGCGTTGTGCTTCCTCCAGCAGCGGATCTCCGGATGCATCCGCGGCCAGGATCTCGCGCATCAGCCGCCCGACCGCGGACACTTCCGAATAGACACGATCATACTTGATCTCCAGCAGGCGTTCGCCCGACAGGCTTCGCTCATTGCGCAGCAATTCCAGCCCGCGATGGGCGCGATTGGTCATGCGCGGCTCGATCCCGAAGGTGGCGGAGTAATCCGAAGGGCGTAGATTATCCGCCAGCGTCGTCGCATCGAAAGGCGTTTGATTGGCGGACAGCACCCAGCCGGACGGCGGATTGTGATAAAGGGGCATGGCTGAGAGCGGGTGATAGGCATCCCAGATCAGTTCTGATCGGTCGCCGGGCAAGTAGTCACGCCAATTCCAGCCCTCCTGCCTTACGGGCATAACCGCATTATAGACATAGGCAATTTCACCCTCGCGGTCGGCATAGACAGAATTGAGCGAGGCGATGGCTCCCATCTCCATGGCGGCCATCCAGCTGTCGAAATCTGTCGCCCGGTTCATGCGATACCATTGCTCGACCTGTCGGATCTCCTCCTGACCGGAAAAGCGGATGGCATAATCGCCGTGATCGGTGCGGAAGACCGGGCCATGCCGGGACCACCAGAGATCCTCCTCGACTGTCCAGCGAACGGAACCGAAAATCCGTGCCGTGATCCGCGCGGTACCGCGTTCCAGATCATGCCACTCCCCGTCCAGCAAATAGCGATCGCCATCGGTTTCCAGCACATAGACATCGGCGAGATCGGGCAGGTTGACGGTGTGAGCCCAGCCCAGGTCCGGGCTGTGTCCGTGCAGGATGAGCGGGGCGCCCGGAAAGGTGCCGCCGGCCATGTTCCAGCCTTCATCGGACATCAGATGCGCCTCATACCAGGCGACCGGCCCTTCAAAGGGCTGGTGAGAATTGATGATCAGACGCGTCGCCCCGTCCTCGGAAAACTCCGGCGCAATGGCGAAGGCATTCGAACCGAAGGGCAAACGCGCCTCATCCAGCCATTGAAAGGCGCTGGCCGTGTCACGCATGGAAATTGAGCGCTGGCGTTCCGCAGCGGTAAGTTCCGTCAAAACACCATCGAGCCCATACATGAAAGGCGTGCGCAGTACGAAGCCGGCCACAATATCCTCACCGGTCACCGGCAAAGCACCCGACCAAACCGCCCAGGGGTTCTCGGTGGCGTAGAGATTCAGCCCCGCGGCATAGGCCTCGACCAGATCCCGTGTGTCCTGGGACAGGTCGGTCTCATAGCGTTCATCGACCAGCTCGCGAATCCGCAGCAATTGCACGACATAATCGGTCGGACCGGCGGCCGGACCCTGATAGCGCGCGAGTGTCCCGCGGGCCGCCATCAGCGTGGTCTGTATGGTCTCCCAATCATCCTCCGCATGGGCATAGCCCAGACCGAATGCAGTATCCGCATCGCGCTCTCCCCAGATATGCGGCACGCCCCACTCATCGCGCGCGATCCGGGCAGAGCCATAGGCTGAAGCGGCGGACCGTGCTTCCTGCGCTGTCATGCCGGTGCCGCCCCCAAGGGTCAGAGCGGTCATGATCGCGATGAACACAAGAAGGCCTGCCAGAAAATAGATGATCGACCGATTGATATTCAGCAAGGCGCTCTCCCCGACTCTTACACGATATCTTTTAGAACAATGACTTGGGATTTTTCCAAAATCTGTTTTGTGTCCGACTACTACGACGACTACGACTACGGCGACGACAACGCGTTTCAGCCCGCCGCACAAGGGTCGGGAGAATAACCCACTCCAGGCCGGGGAGGACAAGGGATAATAATGGGCGCCGCACCTTGATCAGGCGGCGCCCATGTCCGAGCCCTGTGGTTCCGGCCTTCGGCTACTCCCAGTAATACGGTTCCAGCGCCGCCTCACCGGTGATGACCTCGTCCATGCTGATCGGATCATAGATCCGGCCATTGAACATCACATAGGCGATCTCATCGGTATTATAGATGTCTTCCAGCGGGTTCTCGCGCATCACCACAAGGTCTGCCAGCTTGCCGACCTCGAGCGTACCGATATCTTCGATGAAGCCGAGATGACGCGCCGGTGCAACCGTAGCGGTGGTCAACACCTCAAGTGGCGTCATGCCGCCCCGGGCAAAGGACCACATCTCCCAATGCGCGGCGAGACCTTGCTGCTGGCCATGCGCACCAATCGAGACATAGACGCCGCGCTGCGCCAGAAGCCGGGCTGAGGCCGCGGAGTTGGCATCGGCGAAATTACTCTCCGGCGCCATGGTCCGGCGCACGGAGCCCGGCAGGAGAATATGCGGGGGAACATGCTCGGCCAGAATGGGATGTTCCCAGACATTCATGGCCTGACGCCAGAACGGGTCAGCCGCCAGACCGCCATAGGTCACAGTCAGTGTCGGCGTCAGCGCCACCGAGGTTTGCTCGAACATGGAGAGGACATCCTCATACAGGGTCGAGACCGGGATGTTATGCTCCATCGATGTGTTGCCATCGGCAATCATCGACATGTCCATATGATAGTTGGACCCACCCTCGGACGCGGTAATCAAGCCCGCCTGCATGGCCTCATAGGTGACTTGCTGGCGCTGTTCACGGCGCGGCTGATTGTAGTTCTTGATCCCGTGAGCACCCTGCGCCTGAAGCCGGAAGACGTGCTCATGCGCATCGGTCTGGCCATCAATCTGGGCATAAAAACCCGGGGCGCGTGCGCCATAGACGATCTCGCCGGTGGAATAGGTCCTCGGCTGCAATTGCACACCGGCGCGCTGATACTCCGCAGCAGGGAAGATGGACGCCGCTGAGCTGGACGGATCAAAAATCGTCGTCACGCCAAATGCGAGGTGGGCGATGGTCGACCAGTTTTGCTGCGGTATAATACCGTCCACAGCCTGCGGACCATGGGCGTGCGCATCAATGAAGCCAGGGGTGATGGTGTGACCGGCCATATCCGCGATCACCGCACCTTCCGGTATAGCGACATCACCGCTGGCACCGATCGCGACGATCCGATTGCCATCGACAATAATCGTTCCGTCCTCGATGACGCCGCCCTGCTCGTCCGACATGGTGATAAGGCGTGCGCCGGTCAGCGCAACCAGCCCGTCCGGGCGATCACTCTCGACCGTCATTGCGATTGACAGACCCTCGCCGGGTCCCGGCGGTGTATAGCCCTCGCCGTCCTGCGCATTGGGATTGGGGCGGATCTGGGCGATTGTCGCGGAGAAGAGCTCAGCTCCCATCGTCCAGTTGATCTGATTGCCGCCATCGGACCAATGAATATCCGTGCCGCCATTGCCGGACAATTCCACCACCGGCAGCGCGCCAGAGGCGTTGGACACCGAGACATTCTGCGGCCCCGCCGGCATCGGCATGACCCAGGCATCATAATTTTCACGGAAGGCCAGATGCGCCTCATCCGGCGACACATGGAACTCTCCGGTCAGTCCGCCATTCGCATGAACGCGCTCATCGAACCCGTCGAGATTGACGGAATACAACTCCAGGCCCGGCGTGCGGCGAGTCAGGAAAACACGGTCATTGGACGCCCCGAAATGCGGGTTGGACCCGCTATCTGCGACCTCGCGCATGTCTCCGCCATCGGCGTCCACGACAAAGATCCCGGTGGTCTCGGACCATTCATCAGACGTCAGGAAACCGCCGCCATCCTTCTCGAAAACGACCCGTTCGCCATCCGGCGAGAAGCGCGGACGACGGTAAATACCCGGTTCACGGGTCAGCGTCCGCTCGCTCCGGCCGCTGGCGCTGATCGTGCGCACCGAGCCGAGGGCCTGATCATCCCAGGTGGTAAAGACGATGGTTCGGCTATCACGGCTCCAGGAGGCAAAGAATTCACGCCGATCACTGTTATCGCGGGTCAGCCGCCTCGGTTCGCCGCCATCCGTATCCATAATGTAGAGACGGCCAAGGCTTTCGAAGACGACCTGGTCGCCATCCGGTGAAATCGAGGTGAAACGCGGCATGCGCGTTTCGAATGTGTCCGGAGCGACCGGTACAGCCGGGCGGATCGGATCGATAATCTCGCGTGTGTCATTCACCTGGAAGGGAATATTGGTGACCGCGCCGGTCTCGATATCGACGCGCTGAATGCCGCCACCGGCCCAGAACACGATGGAGCCGCTATCCGGGGTCCAGTCCATATTCGGATACATGCCGACCACGCCCCAGGTCTCCTGGTTGTCGCGATCAAGATTGTCATACACAAGGCGGATCTCGCCGGAGCTCAAATCCTTGATATAGAGGCCGGACTGCATCTGGTCCCGCCGCACAAAGGCCAGGTAACGGCCGTCCGGCGACGGGGCAGCACGCACCGCACCGCCAGCGCCATCTATCGCCGTATCAATCTCGCCAGTCGCCAATTCATAGCGGCGGATATTGAAGAGATCATCATTGGAATCATCGGCATAAGTGAAGGTATTCCCAGAGCCTACAGCGCGGGTGAAATAGATATACCGACCATCAGCGGAGAAGATTGGCTCGCCCTGCTCCTTCTGGAAGCTCTCGCTGGGCCGTTCGACCAGCTGCACGCCCGAGCCGCCGAGCACGTGATACATCCAGATCTCGCCAGTGCCGGCAGAACGCGTCGTTGTGAAATGCTTGCGCGCCGCGATATAGCGCCCGTCCGGCGACCAGGTCGGATTATTCAGAAGGCGGAAATTCTCATTGGTCACCTGACGAAGGTTTTCGCCATTGAGATCCATGACCCAGATATTGTCGCCGCCCCCGGCATCGGAGGTGAAGGCGATCTGGTTGCCATCCGGAGAGAAGCGTGGCTGGATTTCCCAGGCCAGGCCGGCGGCGATGTTTCTTGCTTCGCCGCCATCGATCGGCAGCAGGTAGAGATCACCTAGCAGATCGAAAGCCAGCGTCTGGCCGTCGGGGCTCACATCGAGCGACATCCATGTGCCCTCGGTGACATTGATCGGGATTTCCCGGGTCTCCATGGGCGGGTTTGAAACGTCCCAGCCCTCGCTCTCATCGTCCTGGATGGCCAGGCCCGGCGCTGTGACAAGAAAAGTGCTGGCGGACAGGGCCGCGATAAAACGTTTCATGATGCTCCCCCTCATGATGATCAGTTGGCGATCAAACTAGTGCGTGTCGTGCACTTCGCCAAACTAACCATTTTGTGAGGAAGCTCCAGCGCGGGACTCTGATAACCCCTTGAAGAAGCGTTATATTGTTACACTTTCCCGGGCTTCACTGGCTAATGCCCACCGCCCATTCGACCGAGCCGGACCCGATAGTCTACGGCGAGGCCATAGGCAGGGTCGTCATCACTGTCGATGACAAGCTGCCCCGCCTTGGAGAGCAGCGCATGACAATCCCGGCTCAGATGGCGCAGCTCTAGGCGTTTTCCCGCCGCATCATACTTGGCCGCCAGCGCATCGAGGGCCTGCAGGGCGGACTGGTCGACAATGCGGCTTTCGGCGAAATCGACAACCACAGTGTCCGGATCCCGCTCGATATCGAACAAATCCATGAAACCGGTGATCGAGCCGAAGAAAAGCGGACCCTCAATCTTGTAGACGATCCGGCCGTCTTCTCCCGCCTCGGTCCTGGCATGAATGCGCGCTGCCGCGTTCCAGGCATAAACCAGCGCCGAAACAATCACGCCGACAACGACGGCAACGGCCAGGTCATGCATCACGGTGACGGCGGTCACCAGAATGATCACGAAGGCATCCGAGCGCGGAATACGGCGCAAAATCAGAAGGCTCTGCCAGGCGAAAGTCCCGATCACGACCATGAACATCACGCCGACAAGCGCGGCGAGCGGGATTTGCTCGATCAATCCGGAGGCAACGAGAATAAATGCCAGCAGGAAGAGCGAGGCGGAAATGCCGGACAGGCGCAGACGGCCACCGGATTTCACATTGATCATGGACTGACCGATCATGGCGCAACCGCCCATGCCACCGAAAAATCCGGTCACCAGATTGGCGGCGCCCTGAGCAACACATTCCTGCGAGGCCCCGCCCTTGCGGCCGGTAATTTCGCCCACAAGATTCAGCGTTAGCAGGCTTTCGATCAGCCCGATCGCCGCCAGGATCACCGCGTAGGGCAGAATGATTTCCAGTGTCTGGAAGGTCAGCGGAACCATCGGAATATAGAATTGCGGCAGACCGCCCTCGATCGAGGCGAGATTACCGACCACCGGCACCGGCAGATCAATCCCGACAGCCTTCAGCCCCACGACCAGTATGGCAACGACGCCGATACCCATCAGTGGTGCCGGAATGAGTTTGGTGATGCGTGGCGTCACCCAGATGACCAGCATGGTCAGCGCAGTCAGGCCGATCATCAGCATCAGCTCAATGGCGGGCAGCCATTCGCCGCCAAGCGCGCCATGCCCGCCCCCGCTGTCCGAACCGGGGACCTGGAAGAGTTTCAGCTGGGCCAGACCGATGACAATCGCCAGCCCGTTGACGAAGCCCAGCATGACCGGATGGGGAACCATGCGGATAAACTTGCCAAGGCGCAGCACACCAGCGCCGATCTGCAAAATCCCCATCAGGACAACCGTCGCGAAGAGATATTCAATCCCGTGTTCGGCAACCAGATGGACCATGACGACCGCCAGCGCGCCGGTCGCGCCGGAAATCATACCGCGCCGTCCGCCGAACAGGGCCGTGATCAGGCCAACAATAAAGGCCGCATAAAGCCCGACCAGCGGCGGCACCCCGGCAACAAAGGCAAAGGCCACCGCCTCGGGCACCAGGGCCAGCGCGACCGTAAGGCCGGCAGGGACTTCAATCCGGATCTGGCCGGGGGTGAGAGGAGGCAATTCGCCGCGATTGCGGATGCTCGCTGAAAGGCGTTCGGTAAAGGCGGCAAGGGTCGGACGAAGCATGGACTATCTCAATTTGTGCAGCGCAACAAAGCGATGTGCGGACCTTTATTCTGCTCCGCGGCCGCTGACTAGCCCCGAACTGTGGATGCGGCCATGCGCAGACCGAGTGAGACCCATGCTCGTAACCGGGAATTAACCACGCTCCTCAACGGATTATTGGTGGGTCCGTGTCACTCTACCCGCTCTAATCAAGGGGTAGGCACGTGGATTTTTCTGCCAGCAAGAAAGCATCCGGGCCGAGCGGTCCGGCCAATGATTCCAGCGAATTCGGACCCGGCGGCATGCATGAGGCAGCCGCAATGGCGCGCGCCAAGCTGCGCGCAGATGCTCGCGCACCGCGTCACCGGGTCCATCGGCGCACCCTCGGGCCGGTGTTTGAATCCATTGATATTTTCAGCATCGTCACCCTGTCCATGGTCGGTGCCTATATGCTCGGGAGCGGCGATGTCTTTGCGCAGAGCGCCGGTGCCCTCCTGCCCTTTGCAATGTTTGCGGCGCTGGCACCCATTTTCATGCATCTTGCCGGCGCCTATCGGATCGACCCGAACGAGCCGCTGGCCTGGCGCATTATGCGTGCCTTTATCGGTGTCGGTCTGGCTGGCAGCGCCACGCTCGGTGCGGCCATGGTCAGCACGCCTGAAACTATCGCCTTCACCGCCCTCTTCGCCTCCGTCTCAGTTGGCGCCATCGCGATCATTCACCTGGTCTATTCCGGCTTCATCGCCCGATGGCGGGAGGCCGGCCGACTAGCGCGCAATATCATCCTGATCGGCGCCACCCCGAACGCGCGCAAGCTGATCTCGGCAAACCAGAACTCCAAGACCGTCAACGTCGTCGGCATTTTCGATGACCGCAAATCCCGCGCGCCCTCGCAGCTCGCCGGCACGCCCTATCTTGGCACAACGGACGATCTGTTCGACTGGTCGCTTCTGCCGGAGATTGACCGGGTCGTCCTGACCGTGACACCCAAGGCTCAGGAGCGTGTTCAAGCCCTGCTAGAGAAGCTGCGAGCCCTGCCCCAGCCTGTCATTCTCCTGCTCGACTTCGCCGGTTTTGATCCGGAGCGCGAAAGCCTCGACGATATTGTCGGCGTCCACACCACCCGCATGAGTGGGCGTGAAGAACGTCTTTTCCATCTATTCCTCAAGCGCAGCCAGGATCTGGTCATCGGTGCAGCAATGGCGCTGGCTGCGATGCCCCTGATGGCGCTTATCGCACTTGCAATCAAACTCGGCAGCCGAGGACCGGTTATCTTTCGCCAGCAACGCGAAGGCTTTAATGGCCGGATGATCGAGGTCTATAAATTCCGCACCATGCGCCATAGCGCTGAACCCGCGGACAAGCCCATGCGCCAGGTCGAGCGGGATGACCCGCGCATCACACGTATTGGCGGCTTCTTGCGCCGCACCAGCCTCGATGAATTGCCGCAGCTCTTCAATGTGGTGATGGGATCCATGTCCCTCGTCGGCCCGCGGCCTCATGCCCCCGGCATGCGTACAGGCGGCACGCAGACCTCCAAACTAGTCGCAGAGTATGCGCATCGTCACAGGGTCAAGCCCGGTCTGACCGGTTGGGCCCAGGTCAATGGATCTCGCGGGCCGCTGCATTCGCCCGAGGCCGCCCGCGACCGCGTCCGCCTGGATGTCGACTATATTGCCCGCGCGAGTTTCTGGTTTGACCTGTGGATCATGATGCGAACCCTGCCAGCCCTGCTTGGCGATACGCAGAATATACGCTGATCTAGCGCGCCTTGGCCTTGCTATTCATTGTCGCGGCCCGGTCCGCCGGCCCGCGCATGCGGCTGATCAGCGGATGAAGCCAGCAACACACGGCCGGTAGTGGATCCGTCCAGTCAAATACCAGATGACGGTCGGCCTGGAACGCTGCACGCAGCAGTCGTACCAGATCCTTCAGGCCGTCGCGCATAGAAGCGCCGCGTCGCAGCCGCCAGACCAGTCCGGAAAAATCGCCCTTGGTCCAGGCATAGCGGACACCCGGACGGGCCAGCATCCAGGGCCGGTTTACAACTGCCAGATTGTCGCCGCAGGCCAGCTCGAATGCCAGGTTGACGAGGTCGGCGCCGCTCGCCTCTGCTCCGGCAATATTCGCCCCGGCGCGGGGATTGATTTCAAGGAAGGTTGTATCGTCGCCCTCGTCCGAGGTCATGTATTGCGCGCACCCCAGCCCGGTATAGTTGAGCGCTTCAACCAGGCGTTCCGTCTGCGCCTGCAGGTCGGGGCGCGGATCTGCAGAGATTCCCTCGACGGCATAGCCGGATCCATCTGCCCGGTCCGTGCGCAAGACCTCGACCGAAGCCGCGGTCACCAGCTTGCCTTCCCAGGCCACGAAGTAATGATTATGGCGCAAGCCGTTCAGACGCTTTTGCACCAGAAGATGGGCATGGGCGCTCGGCCAGCTGGGGAAGAGCGCGTCGAGATCAGCCTCGCAATTCAGGGTGATGACCTTGTGCCCGTGAATGAACTCCCCCTCACCGGTCGGCTTGATCACCAATGGGTAGCCAAGACAGCGACAGGCCATTTCAACCTGCTGGCGATTGGATACCGGAATATGCGGCGCCACGGGGACGTCATTCGCGGCGGAAATCTCCGCCATTTTCGTTTTGGAGGTCGCTGTCCGGATCAGTTCCGGGCTTGGCGAGACAATGATTGCGTGACGTTCCAGCCGCTGGCGATGATCCGCGACCAGGCGCGTCGCCCGATCGGTCACCGGCCACAGCGCATCAAAGCCGTGGCTTTTCAGATAGTCTTCAATGGCGTCGATACAGGCAGGTTCGTTTTCGAATTCCGGGATTGGCAATCGGCCGGAAACATGGCGCGAGAGTTCGAAATAGTCCGAATACCCGTTACAGCCGGCCCAGACCTCGTGCCCATTGCCCGCCAAAGCGCGAGCAATGGCGAAGGATGGACGGTGATTCCCGATTAGAAACAGTTTTGCCATCGCGACCTCCCAACCCGTTACAATCGCAAGCAGGGTGCCGCAGTCTGGCGATTGCGAGACCAGGCCGCCTCAAGCACGCTCAATGCGGGATGCGCGCTGGACTGGCTGGACGATGGGTCCGGTCCATAGCGGAGATTGAAGCGGTTTTCCTGACGCTCATAAATGTCCCAGCCACTGTCCCAGCGGAAATAGGCCCAGCCTGCGCCAGAGGTTTCCAGCTGATCGATCCGCTCATCCAGATAGTGCTCAAGGCCCGGCGCCCAGCGCGCGGCACCAAATTCGCCCATCATCCAGCGATCTGCCTGCACCGGTGGCAGGGCGGCATCGCCGGCCCGCCAGCTCCGCGCCCGCCCAGCGGTCTGATGGGTATAGTCGCGCGGGCTGTAATCATGCAGGGCGAGGACCAGAGCCGGATCCTGCTCAAGATCCAGGAAGTCGGCAAAGGCGATATTCGCATACCCATCCGGATTGATCAGAATGGGCGTGTCTGCATCTTCGCGGCGAATGGACCGGACCAGTCGTGTCGCCAGGTGCGGCCAGTCTGCGGGTGTCCCCGCGACCGCCGGGCGGAGTTCGGAGGGTGACCAGATCTCGCCCTGGGGACCAGCCTGGTTGGCATTCGGTTCCACCATCAAGAGATAGCCGACGACATTGGCATGGCCGCGAAAACGCCGCGCCGTATCGCGCCACATCATTTCCCAGGCGCCGTGACACCGGAAATCCGACCATACCCGCTCGTCAATCATGTGCGCGGGAAACCAGCGACCGGCATCATCGCGATGGAAGGTAAACTCACTTCGCCCGGGGCCAGTTCTGTAGGCGATCACCACATAAAGACCGCGTCGACCGCATCGCTCGACCAGATCCTCCAGATGCGCGATGATCCGACGATCCGGCTCATAAGGCGCTGCCTCCTGATAGATCCCGGGATGCGACAGGACCACAAGATTGGCGCCCGCTGCCACCAGACGGTCAAGCGCAGCATCGTCCACCGGCGCACCGACCGCTCCCGGCCCGAGGAAGTCGGGCCCATCAATGTCCGCATAAACACGTCGCTGGGCGAGGACGGCACCGCGCAGATGCGGACCTGTTCGATTATCCCACAGTTCGATCTTGGTGCGCGCCTGCGCCAGGGCCGGACGCACTGTCATGCCTGCCGCCAAGGATGCCAGTATCGCGCGCCGGGACCACATCAGGCTGCATGGAAGCTGACGAGACGATCAACCTTGCGCATCGCCTTGCCCGGCCATTGGCTAAGCCGCCCAAGCGGCGCGGCCTCGGCGCGCTCGACCACCAAACGTGCAGCCTGCCGGGCGCGACCGATGAAAGATGGCGCGATGGTATATCCGGCACTCAGGCCGGTTTGATAGCTGGCCAGCTCCGCCTTGAACGAATAATTCCCCGGACCCAGCTCAAGTGAATGATGCCCCATGCTGGCAGACACGCGTGCCATCTCCTCGATCATCAACAGCCCGGGACTGAGCCGTCCGAAATCCGCGGAATAGGCAGGGAACCAGTAATGGCAGACACGATCGCTTGCCATACCGACATGGACCGCCGCGATCTCACCGCCGATATTCAGGGTCGACATCAGCCCGGTGAAGTAGTCACCCTCGCGACGCAGGACTGCCTCAAGCAAGCGGCGTGTCCACTGCACAGAGAAGACATCAAAAACCTTGGTGCGCTGATATTGCGAGCGCTTCCACTCGATCATTGTCTCAAAGGCTTCCGGCCGCTTGTCGGCCATCACGAAGCTGTAACCGCCATCGAGTTTTTCCATGCGCCGACGTCGCATATCCAGATTCTTGATGGCTTTTGGTACCACCGATTTGCGCGCTGATCTCCAGGCCTCAAAGCCGTCGGACAAGTCCAGCGTCCAGGAACCTGTGCGGCTGGTCAGCGATGATTTGAAACTGGCTTGCGAGCTCAACACGCTTTCAAAGTTGAAGACCGGAACATGCAGATCCTGCAGCGCACCCGGCACATCGAGCACATGACCGGGCTCACAGATCGCGCCCTGGACGTCACCGAGCGGCCCCGCAAGCGGACGCGCATAGCCGATGCGTCCGACATGCATGGCCAGAAACGCCACCGGCATTCCCAGGCGATACTCGACCAGAACCCGCGTATCCGATCGCGCCTCCTCGCAGCATTGAGCAAATTCCAGAGCGAAATAAGGGCTGCCCAGCGCCGGGTCCGCGGCCACAAACTCGCGCCAGGCTGCGCGTTCGGCCAGCGTCAGTTCGCTGGGCTTCTTCAAACTGTATTCGGCCTGTCGCATTCCGCCTGCCGCCCCGTTCACTACCATCTCGGCACAGCTTTAGCAGATCAGTCTTATCAGCCGATAAACGCGGCCATTTCTGGTACAGGGCAATCGCCTGAAAAGCGGCAAGGGTCTTGCATTTCTCCCCTCTGAGGCGAGTGGAGTGTTTCATGATCGGACGGCATCTTCTGGGCTATCTGCCGGTGCAGTTATCGCAAGCAATCGTTGGTTTCGGCGCGGTGGCTGTGTTTACGCGCCTGATGCCCGCCGAGACATACGGCCTGTATGCGCTGGCACTGGCCAGCCTGTCACTGACCCATATCGTGACATTCACCTGGCTGGAAGCCGCCGTCGCCCGTTTTCATGCGCGCGCCGATGTGCGTGGCCGCATACGCGATCACCTGGCCACTGTCTACGCCATCTATCTCGGCATTGTATGCGTTGCGGGGCTGACGATTATCGCGGCGTTGTCGCTATTGCCTTTGTCCGCCCCGCTGCAGAATGCGATGAGCTTCGCTGCCGTTTCACTCATGCTGCGCGCTTTGTTGCAGATCGGCCTGGAAACGCACCGCGCAGGCGGCAATGTCGCTCGCTATTCCGCACTGGAATCGGGCTATCTCATGCTCGGCTTTATGATCGGGATCGGCCTGCTGCTGAGTACAGATCTGGGCGCGGCCAGCATTTTCGCCGGCACAGCCTGCGCCGCGGTGATCGCCCTCGCTTTCGACCTTCCGGTCATGCTGCGCCGCGCGCGTGGCGGCAAGCGTCAGCCGGTGCGAGCCAAATCCTATGCCCGCTATGGCAGTGCGATTTCCCTGTCTCTCGTCTTCGAGCACTTGCTGTCCGTTGGCGATCGCTTTTTGATCGCCGCGTTTCTGGGTTCCGGCGCTGTCGGCATGTATGCCGCGGGCTACGGGTTAGCCGATCGCCTTCTGGATATCATCTTTATCTGGTTCGGCGCAGCCGTCTGGCCACTCACCTTGCGGGTTTTCGAGCGGGATGGCGCCGAGGCCGCACGCGATGTCGCAGCGCAGGCGGCGAGCCTCATGGCGCTGATCACCTTTCCAGCAGCTGCCGGCCTTGCCCTTGTTGCCCCGGCGCTGACCGGCGTGATCCTCGGCGAGAGCGTTCGGGCACAAGCTGCTCAGATCCTGCCCTGGATCGCGCTGTCCGGTCTGCTCAACGGCATGATGACCTATTATTTCCACGAGGCCTTCACGCTGAAACGCAAGTCCGGGGTGATGGCGATGGTGATGGCCGGTGCTGCGCTGGTCAATCTGGGTCTCAACCTCCTGCTCATTCCCGTCTTCGGCCTGGCTGGAGCTGCGGCGGCGACCGTTATCGCCTATCTGGGTGCGCTCCTGATCTGTGCGGTGGTCGGCCGCCGGTTTTTTGCCATGCCCCTGCCCTGGTCCGACTGGATCAAGGCGGCGGCGGCGACCGCGGTCATGGCGGCTGCGGTTTATGCGCTCCCCGATATGGATACCGCATGGCTGGCCTTGATCGTTCAGGCGCTGACCGGCGCGCTGACCTATGCAGCGACCGCACTCGCCTTCAATATTGCGGGTTGCCGGAGCTGGCTGCATCAACTGGCGACCGTTTCGACGCGCGTGGAGGCCCGCTGATGGATGATCTAGCCGTCCTCGACGAAGTGCGGAATGGTGCGGCGAAAGCCGACCAGGACATCCGCCTGTCCATCCTTATTCCTTTTTACAAGGATGATCCGACGCCGCTCGCGACCGCGCTCAATCCGCTCATCGGCAGCGACCGGACGATCGAAATCCTGCTGTTTGATGACGGCATGCCCGATGCAGATCTGAACGCCGATGTGCAACGTACACTGAAAGCGATGACGGCGCCCGCCCGTCTCATCACATCGAACACCAATATCGGCCGCTCTGCCGGTCGCAATCTGCTCGCATCAAAAGCCCGTGGCGAATGGCTGCTTTTCCTCGATGCCGACATGCAGCCCGGTGATGACGGCTTCCTCGCTGCCTATCTCGAGCGTATCGCCGCGGATGATTTCGATGCAGCCTTTGGCGGCTATGTGACAGACCGTCCAAAAGATCCCGCCTACGACCTGCATGCCGCCCTCTCCTCGGCGAGCGACCATAGTGATGTCGATCATCGGGCCAGTGTCGGCGCCACCGCCTTCTGCTCCTCCAATCTCCTGGTTCGCAAGACGGTGATGTTCAAAGTGCCGTTCGATACCGGCTTCAAGGGCTGGGGCTGGGAGGATATCGACTGGGCGGTAAGCGCTGCGCGACACTTTACCCTCATTCATCTCGATAATGCGGCGCGACATGGTGGATTGCAGCGCGCGGAAACCCTGCTGGATAAATTCCGCAGCGGGGCGATCAATTATGGCCGCTTACTCGACAAGCATCCCGAACTGGCAAGCCTTCCTGGCGCCCGGGCAGCCCGGACCATCCGGACCATCCCGCTACAAGCCAGGCTGCGGGGGCTGTGGTCCCTGGTGGCACGAAGCCGGGCCCTGCCCATGCGTTTGCGTACACTCGCTGTAAAACTCTGGCGTGCTAGTTGGACGGCGGAGGTGATGGAATGAATGCGCCCTATATCCCCGGCGGTCTTCGCTCGAAACTGACCCGACGCCTGTCCCGTCTTGTGGCGCGTCGCCAATTCCCGGTCGCGCTCGATCATTCTATCGTCACCTTCACCTTTGACGACTTTCCAAAATCGGCCGCCACGGCAGCCGCCGCTGCGCTGGAAACCCACGGCTGGGCCGGCACTTTCTATGCCTGTGCGGCCTATGCGGGCGGTGAAACCCATCACGGCCCGATGTTTGATGCCGGTGATCTGCACAGGCTGGCCATGGCCGGTCACGAAATCGCCTGCCACACCTATGAACATCTCGATTGCGGGCGAGCGTCAGCCAATGAAGTCCTCGCCAGCATCAAGAAAAATGCGCGCGCGCTTGCCGCCATGGGATTTGATCGCGAACTGACCAATTTCGCCTTCCCGTTCGGCGAGGTAACGCCCGCGGCGAAACAGGTATTGGACCTGCATTTCGACGCCCTGCGCGGTATTCATCCGGGCATAAATCGCGGTCAGTGCGACCTCAATCTTTTGTCCGCCATCTCCCTGGACGGTGGCAAGACCGGTATCCAGCGCGCTTGCGAGGCGGCTGAGAGCCTTCCGACCGCTCCGGGCTGGCTGATTTATTACGGTCATGATGTGCAGGACAATCCGACCCAATGGGGATGTACGCCCGCGCAGTTCGACGCGGTGATCAAGGCTGTGGAAGCCTCTGGCGCTGAAGTGCTGACCATGGATGCAGCTCTCGGCCGTCTGGCGGAGCCGCCCGTATGAGTGTCGCCGTAATCATCCCCACCTATCACCGTCCGGACGGATTGCGTGCGGCTCTGGACAGCGTGCGCGAACAGAACCGGCAGCCCGACGAAATCATTGTCGTCGACAATTCTCGAGACGCGAGTGCGCGTCCCGTTTGCGAAGCCCTGGCCGAACCCGGGCTGCGCTATGTGCATGAGCCGCGGCCGGGCGTCGCCAATGCCAGAAATGCCGCGCTGGCCGCGACAAAGGCGCGTTATATCGCCTTTCTGGACGATGATGAGATCGCCTCGCCGGGATGGTTGGCTGCGCTTCTGGCTACCGCGGAAACTTTGGATGCCGGGATTGTTTTCGGTCCGCTGCAGGCACGCTCCCGGGCGGCGAACGGGGTCAAGCAGCACTTGCTCGAACGCCTCTATTCTCGTCCCGGCCCGCAGGCTGATCAGCACCTGGACAAGCCGTTCGGGTGCGGCAACTCCCTGATCGACAGATCAGGATTTGAGATCGGCCCGGCCCCATTTGATCCGGCCCTGAACGAGGTCGGCGGCGAGGATGACGCCTTCTTCGATGACCTGCTGCAGCAGGATACGCGCATGGCCTGGTCCGCCCAGGCGCATGCCCTAGAATGCGTTGATCCCAAACGTGTGAGCTGGCCCTACCTGCTTGCTCGCAGCTTCTCCTATGGGCAGGGGCCGGCACAGACCTGTGCCCGAGAGCCCAAGCGAAACTGGGCCGGCGTCCTGGGATGGATGGCGGTTGGCTGTGCACAATTCGCGGTTTTTGCGCCGCTGGCCGTGCTGACCGGACTGACCGGGGCACCGCGCGCCGGCCTGTTCATCGACAAGGCCGCACAAGCAGCTGGCAAGGTCTTCTGGTTTGATCGTCTGGCGCCGCGCTTTTATGGCGAGTCCGGCTAGGCCCTGCGGCTGGCGAGCTTGGCCAGGGTCGCCGTCAACAGCACCCAGCTGAGATCATTTTGCTGCAGCAGATTACTCTCCGAGATCGAGACCAGCCCAATCATGGCAATGATCGGCAGCGCAAAATACGTCTCTGCGCCATGGAAGACGCGCCCCAGAGCCGCCAGAAGCCCGCGGAAGTAGACGAAGGCCATCAGCAACATGCCCGGCAGGCCAAGGGCCAGACCGATTTCAATCCAGCCATTATGCGCCGTCGGCACATCCCAGCCTGTCGCCTGTCGCACCCAGAAGACCGGCCCCGTCTCGGCGACCCAATAGGCCTTATAGCCAAAGCCGGTCCAGACCGCGTCGCGGATCTGATCAATCAGCACGACCCAGATATCGGTTCGGCCGGTCAGGGTCGCATCCCGCCCCAACAGCGCAACGGCCTCGACCGGCGCTATCAGAAGCGCCAGCGCCACGAGTACGGCAGAGCAGATACCGGCGATCAGGGTGAGCGAGGCGAAGCCAAACCCGCTGCGGCAAAGCGCGATCCCGCCGGCCCCGCCCAGACCCAGAACCAGGGCCAGCAGCGATGTCTTGGACGTCGACATCAGCACCAGTGCGGCGCACAGACCGGTGAATGCCAGCCACAGCACACGCCGGTCTCGATCGACCTGCGAGGCGGCGAGACAGGCAATCGTTCCGATCGCCATCATGGCACCGAGCGTGTTTTTCTCCCACCAGACCCCTTTCCAGGCTCCGGCATGAACGGCCTGATCCACGCCCAGTGACGGCACCGCCAGCGCCATGAGCGTGCTCAGCACAGCCAGGCCGGCAAAACAGCTCCCGGTAATCATGATCAGGCCTTGCCAGCTCCAGCGCGAGGCGAGCCACAGGCCGCAGGCCGTGGTCATGGCCAGTGCGAAAGCGCGACGCAGCGTATCGTCCGGCGCAAGCGACCAGGCTGTCGAGGCCAGGGCCAGTATGATCAATCCCGCAAGGGCGAGATTCTGGCCGACAATCCGCAGGCTTTCTCCGGGCCGCGCCAGCAGCAGCACCAGGGTCAGCGCATAGACCGGCAGCCAGATCAGCCTCAAAATCGCAGAGCTTTCCGGATCCGCAGGGTCGGCAAAGAGCGGTCCGATCAGGCCTTGAGAGTAGAGCAGCAACATGAGCACCGCCGCTACCGCCTCGATAAGTCCCGCACTGCGCAGACCCGGCGCCTGTTTCAGCTGCAGCAAAAAGGGGGGATAATCAAGCGCCAGGCGGCTCATGCCACGCTCCGCAGCATCCCGGCCCGATTGAGAATGAGACCGGACACCAGACCGCCCCGGCTCTCAATCGCCTGGCAGCGGGCGGCAATACCGTCCGGATTGGGGTGACGCTCATCGGCCACCAGAATAACACCGTCTACATCACCGGCCAGATCAACTGGCGCCCGTGATTGCCCTGGGGCATCAATAATCGCCAGATCAATGCTCTCCCGGACCGCCGCCCAATAGTCCGGCGCGGATCGCAACTGCGCCTGCAATGCCGCACCAGCCGGCGCGTGATATTCGCTCACATAGAGATTGCGGGCGCGGGACTGTCGCAATACCACCCGCCCCTGGCCCAGCCGCCACGGCAGTTCACTACCGAGGCTCGCCTCGAAAGCCGGACCCTGAACCCGCGCAGCCTGCGCCTGCGCATTCCCCGTGAAATCAAGATCAAACAGCCAGACGCCGCGACGCGAGCGGCGCGCGGCCAGGCGCGCAAGCTCGCGGGCCACGGTCGAGGCGCCTGCACCCCGGCTGACACCCATTACCATCAGCACACGGCCACGTCCGCCCGGCCGGGCGATCGGCTCCATCTGGTGGACCAGCTGGTCGAGTTCAGAGGTCAAATTCATGGCGGCGCACTCGATACGATTCGTAACTCGCCATAAGTCTGGTCAGGTCGTGGTTAACACCCGGTCTACGCCCGGTCCGCAATGCGCGCCAGCACCGGCAGCCCCCCGGTCGGATCTATCCTCGCATGGGCGGCGACCGGCTGCGGCGAGAGTCGCGGACTTGCCTGCACCGGCGGCTGCGAGGCTGAAACTGGACGCGCCGGTGTCTGTGGTCCGGCATAACGCAGATGGGCCAGCCAGTAACCACGGATCAGACCGACGAAAAGTCCGATACCGCCCGCAAGGACCGCGGCGGCCAGCAAAGCGATTTTCTTCATGGACTTTGCAATCAATGGCGGCGTCGCGCGATCGAAGACGCGCACGGCATCGGCGGCACCCGGGCCCAGCGAACGACGGGCCGCCGCAATCGCCTCTTGCCCGGCCAGTGCCGCAGCAGCCTCTTCCGCAGCCGTGACATTCTGGGCCAGACGCGTGTGCGCCGCTTCAAGATCCCGGAGACGTCCGACTTCCGCCTGCGTCGTCCGCAATTGCCGTTCCAGAACCACGGCGCGATTAGCCTCCGCTTCGGAATTGGCGCGACGGGTCGCGAAATCCGTCTCCATGGCCTGACGCACGGGATTCACGCCCGTCCGCCTTTGGCCCAGCCCCTCAGAGCCCCCGGCCGCCAGCAAGGCTTCAATCGCGGCGATCTCCCGCTCGACCGCCTGGACAGGCGGCGCCGACGGCTGATAGCGCGACAGTAATTGCTGGCGCTCAACACGACGGTCGAGCAGAATGCTGGACGCACCGTTTTCCACATAAAGTTCAATGTTTTCAGGAATATTCGCGATGCGTTGCGCCAATGCCTGAGCGCCGGCAGCGGCGCTGTCACGATCCGCGCGCGCACTCCTCAAACGGTCCTGAAGCGTGGTGACAGCCGTCTCGGCGGCGAGCTTGTCACTGCCGAAATTCGCAAGTTGATTGTCCGACAAAAAGCCGTCGAGTTCAGATCGCGCCACTTCGATCGCCGCATCGGCCTGTGCGCGGCGGTCGGCCAGTGAAGCCACGCCCGCATCCACCAGGACCTGCTGTCTATAGGCGAGATAGCTGTCGATGATCGTATTGAGCACCAGAGCCGATTGCTCCGCATCGCCGGCCTCATAGCGCGCCACGAGTGCTGATGAATTCGGCTCGCGCGAAACGCTGAAGCCGCTCTGGAGTGCACGCAGTGCCCGGTTTCGATTGTCGGAGTCCTCGCCGAGAATCACCGAGGGGCCCAAAGCCTCCAGCGTCAGCCGTCTGACGGCACCAGAGCCCAGGAGCTCGCTCTCGGACTGCATGATCTGATCAAGCATGAAGGCGCCGCCAGCCCCCGCCGCCGCTGGCGTTGGATTATCCTCAAGCAGGACCAGCAAGCGGCTCTCAGCTTCATAGCTGGGCTCCAGCATGGTCAGGCTAGTGGCAACGCCGACCGCGAAAACGACTGCGAAAATCAGAGCGATAACGCCGCGCTGCGACCAGGCGAGTGCAATTACATCAAACAGGTCGAGGCCGCGCCCGCCCGGCTCAACAGGCGGCGCTCCCGAGCCGCTGTTAGCGGCGGAGGCGTAGGGCGGATAGCTCATAAGGCCATATGAGCTTCGCGCCGCTTAATTTTTTCTTATCCAAACCAAAGCGAAATGGGCGCGAAACAGCTCCTCTAGAGGATAATCTATGCGCGTGATCCGCTTCGGCCTCACACTTGCCGTATCGATCGGCCTGGTCGCCTGCTCCACTTCGGGTGCTTCAGCCCCCCAATCTGCCCCCCAGTGGACGGGCGGCCAGTTTGCCTCCTGGCGCGAGACCGACCCTGCCTATCGCTTCTATCCGGGCGATAGCGTCGAGGTCATCATCCATTCGGCCAGCGAGCTTAACCGCACCGCCCTGATTGGACCGGATGGCCGTATTGTTCTGCCGATGCTCGGAAATCTGATGGTCGCCGGCAAGACGGACGCAGAGATCGCGAATATCATCGCGGATGCCTACGCTCAAAGCGTGCTGGTCTCGCCGATTGTCGAAGTGCGGCGCGGCGCCCTGGGGCCGCAAAACATTATTGTCGGGGGCGAAGTCATTAATCCCGGCCTGGTCGAGATGAACGGACCGATCGGCACGCTGGAAGCGGTCATGCTGGCGGGCGGATTTCAGAATTCGGCCGCTCGCGGAGATGTGGTCGTGCTGCGCCGGGAACCCGGCGGGCGATTGATGATGCGAACCGTCAATCTGCACCGCGCACTCGATGCACGGGCGGGCGCCGATACCGTTCAGATCCGACGCCATGACATCATTTTCGTTCCGCGGTCGACCATCGCGGAAGTCACCAATTTCGTCGAGCAATATGTTTATGGCGTATTGCCGCTGGACCAGGCTTTGTCCTTCGCCATTGCCGATGCAATCACCGACAACTAGCCCTTCTGTCCCGGGTCGGCCGGCGCCCTCCCCGGATGCGCCGGCCTTCCGGACAGAATTGGCGTCGTATTCTTAGTGCCTTGTCGACAGCCACTCGCGAGCGGCGCGCTGCGCTGCCGCAATGTCCAGATTCGACATCTGGTCAGAAATTTCCTGGCGATAGTATTTGGCCGGTTCCGAGCCCATCAGGGCCGCCAGATTGAACCATTTATGCGCTTCAACATAGTCGACCTCGCCGCCCTGGCCGGTCGAATAGAGAATGCCAAGCTTGCAGAGATCCTCGCCCGTCGGATCCATGGAAACGGCCTCATGGGCCTGAGCGGTTTCAACATCAGTGAACGCCATTGCGTCTTCCCCTATTTACACTGGCGAGTGCGAAACTTTTGTTCCTGTCACTCGCGCCACCATCCTGTCCGAATGCCCTTCGAACGAGGCTGATCCTGCGCAAAGAGGATTGCATTAAGGTTAAGCGATTCGCGAAAAACGCGCCTTAAACCTTTAAATCAGTTAGACTTTCCTACTGAACGGTTAGGCATTATTGCCGAGGAATAAACGACTGAAATAGGCATCAACAGCCTGCAAACGACTGGCCCTTCTTATCATCACCGGCATCCCCATACGCCGCAGGCTCAGAAGGAGCACGATAAGCGCAGAGAGAATGGCAAAGGCCAGGCCGCGGGCATTTTCCGGCTGAACCTCCGCCTCGCGGGTCTCAACCTCGATCAATGTGTACATGGAGGCCCCCGCGGTTTCATGCAGAGCGAGAACACCGCTCC
>JBELMP010000018.1:0-24187 GCA_042095695.1 Maricaulis sp.
CTTTCGCCGGAATCAATTCGTGCCGCGTCCTGCGATCGACCGGCAGGAGCCGGGCATGGCCCTTATCCGGTTTGCGCATCACGCAAAGAATTCGGTGAGCGCTCTGGCCGAGCTTCTTGATCAGCCTGGCCTCATAAGTCCCGTCATCCTGCTCGGCGAGGCGGACCAGAGCCTTGTCGCCCATGCCCAGCGCGCTTTGTCCGCTACCGCCGGCACCTTCGCCGGGCGCAAGGCGGATCAGCGGGGCTGCCCGGTCGTGACGGACGGGTTCGGCGAGCAGCTCGCCATCATTATCGCGGTCGGTAATCACGACGACGGTGACTGCCGGCAGGGCACCGGCCAGGCTGTAATTGCGCTTATTGTCACGGGCGATCACGCCTTCATCCTCAAGGATGGCGAGATGGTCCTTGAGGTGGCGTTTCTGGTCGCCGCCCTTCAATCCCAGCGCCCGGGCAAGCTCACGTTTCCCGTACAGGCCTTCGCCTGATTTGATCGCTCCGAGCAGGTCCGCGCGGGTGAAACCAGTCAATTTGGGATCAAGTTCGGCCACACTTATTCCGCTGTCTTCTCCGCGCCGGAGGATGTCTTAGCGGGAGTCTTGGCCTTCGCCCCAGTTTTTTTAGCGGTCGCTTTCTTGGCCGGCGCCTTCTTTTTGGCGGTTGTTTTCTTAGCGGGTGCCTTCTTCTTGGCTGCCGGCTTTTTCTTGCCAGACTTTTCCGCCTTGGCAGCAACCCACTCCATCGCCTGTTCCAGGGTTACCCCTTCGGGATCGGTACCTTTGGGCAGGGTGGCGTTGATCTTCTCATACTTCACATAGGGACCATAGCGACCGCTCATGATCTTGACCGGCTTGCCGTCATGTTCGCCGAGATCCTTCAGCGCGGTCGCTGCGGTTCGGCCGCGACCCGGATTGGCGATCTTGTCCGCGATAACGGAGACGGCGCGGTTCAGTCCGATTTCGAACACTTCCTCAACATTGGGGAGGTTTGCATAGGTCTTGTCGTGGTGGACATAGGGACCGTAGCGGCCGATTGCCGCCGTGATCGGCTTGCCATCATCGGGATGTTCGCCGACCAGGCGCGGCAAGGAAATGAGCTGGATGGCCTGGGACTCAGTCAGGGCGTGCGGGTCCCACCCCTTGGGAATGGAAGCGCGTTTGGGCTTGTCTTCGCCGTCAATCTCCATTTCCAGATAAATCCCGAAACGACCATCCTTCATGATGACCGGCTTGCCGGACTCCGGATCGATTGCGATTTGTCCATCGCCCTCAATGGCGCTTTCCGCCTCGGCAGGACTCATCTGGCGGGTGAATTTGCAATCGGGATGGTTGGAGCAACCCAGGAAGGCGCCGTACTTGCCCAGACGCAGGCTCAAGGTTCCAACACCGCAAGACGGACACAGGCGCGGATCGCTGCCATCTTCCTTTTCCGGGAAAATGTGCGGTGCCAGCACGTCATTGAGGACATCGAGGACCTGTCCGATACGTAAATCGCCGATATCGTCGACGGCGGAACGGAACTCGGTCCAGAAATCGCGCAGTAACTGCTTCCAGTCGAGATCACCGGCAGAGACTTTGTCGAGCTGGTTTTCCAGGCCCGCCGTGAAGTCATACTCGACATAACGGGCGAAGAAGTTTTCGAGGAAGGCCGTGACCACACGACCCTTGTCGAGCGGATGGAAGCGGTTCTTCTCCATTTGTACATAGTCGCGATCACGCAGGACCTGCAGGGTGGAGGCATAGGTCGAGGGGCGACCAATCCCCAGCTCTTCCATTCGTTTCACCAGAGAGGCCTCGGTGAAGCGTGGTGGCGGCTGGGTGAAATGCTGATCGGCATGGGTTTTTGCGGCCTCTGCGGTCGCGCCCTGGCTGACTTTTGGAAGCCGGGCCTCGCCCTCGTCCTCCTCGTCATCACGCCCTTCCTGGTAAAGCGCCAGGAAGCCGTCAAACATGAGGACAGAGCCCGTCGCCCGCAGCGCTGTCATCTTGTCTGCACTGACAATGTCGATGGTTGTGCGTTCAAAGCGCGCGCTTTCCATCTGGCTGGCCACGGCTCGCCGCCAGATGAGCTGATAGAGCTTGGCCATATCGCCATCGAGGCCGAGCTTTGCCGGCAGTCGAGCAAAACTGGTCGGCCGGATTGCCTCGTGCGCTTCCTGGGCATTCTTGGCCTTGGAGGAATACATGCGCGGGGCTGAAGGGACGTAGAGTGCGCCATGCTGCTCGCCGATGACATCGCGAGCCTGGTTGATCGCTTCTGACACCATGGAGACGCCGTCGGTCCGCATATAGGTGATCAGGCCGACAGTCTCGCCGCCGATGGAGACACCCTCATAAAGCTTCTGCGCCGTCTGCATGGTCCGGGTTGCCGAGAAGCCGAGCTTGCGCGCGGCCTCCTGCTGGAGGGTGGAGGTCGTGAAGGGTGGCGGCGGATTGCGCCGCGCCGGCTTCGCCTCGACAGCCGCAATGCTCAGATCGGCGGTCTTGACCGCCTCCACAGCAGCATTGGCCATGGCGCGGTCCTTGAGGGAAAGCTTCTGCAGCTTCTTGCCCTGGTGGCTGACGAGCTTGGCGCGGAACTGATCTCCATTGACCTTCAGATCTGCGTCGACCGTCCAGTATTCTTCCGGACGGAATTTTTCGATCGCGAGTTCACGGTCGCAGATCAGGCGCAGCGCAACCGACTGGACCCGGCCTGCAGAACGAGATCCGGGCAGTTTGCGCCAGAGCACCGGTGACAGGGTGAAGCCAACCAGATAGTCCAGCGCGCGGCGGGCCAGATAGGCATTGACCAATTCCATATCGACCGCGCGCGGATGCCGCATGGCCTCTTCAATGGCAGGCTTGGTGATGGCGTTGAAGGCAACGCGTTCAATCTCGACATCCTTCAGCACCCGGCGCTTGGTCAGCGCTTCCAGCAGGTGCCAGGAAATCGCCTCGCCTTCGCGATCCGGGTCAGTCGCCAGGATCAGCTTGTCGGCTTCCTTGACCGCATCGGCAATCGCTTTCACACGTTTGGCCGATTGGGTGTCGACCTCCCACGCCATGGCGAAATCCTCGTCGGGATTGACCGATCCATCCTTGGCGGGAAGGTCCCGCACATGTCCGAAACTGGCCAGCACGGTATAGCTGGAGCCCAGATACTTATTGATGGTTTTGGCTTTGGCAGGCGATTCGACTACGACGACATTCATCGGCAATTTTCCAGCTGGGACAGGCAGGGCAGACAGGCGCGGCAGACACGGGCCAAGGCGCGCGAAAGTGTGCGAGTGATTTCAGGCTGTCAACTCGGGGCAGTGCAAAGGGAATGATTTAGCAACAGGCCTAGCGGCCGGGGGCCACGGTAAAGCACGGCTCGTCCCGGTTGGAAAAATCCCGGCAGGCGGCCTGTGCGTCCTGGGCGCTCAAGGCTTCAAACCGGGCGCGCCAAAGTTGCTGCCCGTGAACATCCACGGCGCGCGCCATGTGCTGGGCATTCGAAAGCGCAGCGGACATGTGGGCGACCCGGTCAAGCCGGTCCCTTGCCGCATCCGCACTGTTATAGGCGCCGACCTGAACAGCCCAGAGGTCATGGTCGGGCGGCGGTGGTGGCAGGCTTGCAGTGCGGCGGGCCTGATCCTGCACATCGGCATCCTCGACCACGATCCGAAGCGGCGGCGACGCTTGGGCCGAGCCCATTTCCAGCGGCGCGGCGAGACCCAGCGCGGCATAGTCCCGAGCGATGGCATCCTGTTCGCGCTGTGGATTGAGCCGCGGTGAGGCGAGGGCGGTGAAGAGCCGCAATTCCTGCCTCTCCTCGAGCGTGTCGAAGGCGGCTTCAAGCAATTCTTCGACATGAGCGTCACGGGCCGCCGCCGTCGGTCCGCCCATCACCACTGCGATAAGCCGGTTCGGTCCCCGTTCGGCGGAGGCGACAAGATTGAAGCCGGAGGCGCGAATATAGCCGGTCTTCAGCCCGTCAACACCGGCAACCCGGCCAACCAGCGAGTTGTGATTGCGATAGGTCTGGCCGCGGAAGACAAATTCCGAGCGATTGAAATAGTCGAAATAATGCGGGAAATCCCGATGCAATGCGATGGCGAGCCGGGCCATGTCCTGTGCGGTGGTGGATTGCTGCCGGTCCGGCAGGCCGGAGGCATTGCGGAAAGTGGTATTGTCCAGACCGAGTGCCCGGGCGCGTTCGGTCATGGCCTCGGCGAAGGCGGCTTCGCCCCCGCCAAGACGTTCGCCGACCGCAACGGCAACATCATTGGCGCTTTTAACGACCAGGGCCAGGATAGCGTCCTCTACGGAAATGGTGTCGCCGGCATGAAAGCCCAGCCGAGAGGGCGGGGCCGTCGCCGCATTGGCGGAGATCCGGATCTGGTCCTGCAGTCCGACATCGCCGATATCGATGGCCTCAAACAGCATGTAGAGCGTCATCATCTTGGTCAAAGAGGCCGGGTATCGCTCGGCCGTCGACCGACGCGAATGCAGGACATTGCCGGTATTCTGGTCAACCACGAAGGCGGCATAGCGCTGCCCGTCAGCCTGCGCGTGCGGGGCGAGGCTGAGCTGGGCGGCCAGAATCACCGCGATTATGCCGATAAGACGATGCATGGGCGGCACTCTATCCAAGCGAGGCTTGCCAGCGGGTTAAGCCTGGTACGCTGATTAAATTCAGGTTTTGTGCGCTGCACAAAATTCGCTTGACGCGCGTGCTGCAGGTGCGTATTTATGTTGCGACTGCGAAGAAGTAGTCGCCGACCCCAAGTGTTTGAACCATGACTGACGCAAAAAAGACTTCGACCGAGAAAACCGCTCCGAAAGCTGCTGAAGCGAAAGCTGCAGCGCCGGTCGTGGCGGAAAAGAAGGCCAGCGCAAGCAAGGCCAAGTCTCCGTCCAAGCCGCGCGCTGTTGCGAAGACGGCCGCCGCTGACAAGACGGTCACGCGTAAACCTGCTGCCGCCAAAAAGCCGGCAGCCAAAAAGCCCGCGCCGCGCAAGGCTGCTCCGAAAAAGCCGGCTGCGCCTGCAACGCCCAAACCTGAAACCAAGGTCGCCGCGCCTGAGCCGGCCACCCTTACTCCGAAAGTTGAGATTACGATGAACCAGACCATCGAGACCATGACCTCCGCCTCCAACGAAGCGCTCAAAGAAGGCTTCGAGAAGACCCTGTCCGCCGTCAATGACGCGTCCGCTTTCCACAAGGACACGATCGACGCGGTCATCGAATCCGTAACGGTTGCCGGCAAGGGCGTCGAAACGGTCAATTCCAATGCTGTTTCCTACGCCAAGAGCGCAATGGAAGAGAGCGTAGCGGTTGCCAAGGCGGTATCCTCTGCCAAGTCCGTTCAGGAGATCTTCGAGATCCAGTCCGACTATGCCAAGTCGACCATGGACACCTACCTGTCCGAGCTGAACAAGACCTCCGAGCTGATGTCTGACCTCATGAAGAATTCTTTCAAGCCGCTGAACGATCGTGTTTCGGCAGCTGTCGAGCTGGCTCAGTCCCAGCGCTAAGACTTCAACAGTTTTTTCCTCCCCGACTGGGCCTGGCACGTGTGTCAGGCCTTCTTTTTTTGTGTCTACAGTGAAAGGATGGGAAGAAGACGAGCAGCCATGTTAGACTTTGATATGGATGGAGTGCAGGCGCCCCCTTTGCGCGCGATGTCACCCTCCCTATCTTCACCATGAGCGTGCGTAGCCGACCGAAGACCGATTTAAATATGACAGAGCGAAAACAAGAAGATACGGGAATTGAGGAGGAATCCGGGATCGCCACGAAGACGCGTCCCGCAACAAAGAAACCTTCGCTTTACCGTGTTCTGTTACTTAATGACGACTACACGCCGATGGAGTTTGTCGTCGAGATCCTCGTTCGGATCTTCCGCAAGACGCCTGAAGATGCCGCCCGCATCATGCTCCATGTTCACCAGAATGGTGTCGGCATGTGCGGCGTGTACACGTATGAGGTTGCCGAAACCAAGGTGGCCCAGGTCATGGACGCGGCGCGTCGGGGGCAACACCCGCTGCAATGCACAATGGAAAAGGAATAAGTGGTGCCATCTTTCTCAGCTGATCTGGAAGACTCCCTGCACCGCGCTTTAGGTTATGCCAATGAGCGTGGGCATGAATTTGCGACGCTGGAGCATCTCCTCCTTGCCCTTGTCGATGACCAGGATGCCAGCGCGGTCATGAAGGCCTGCGATGTGGACCTGGATGAACTCCGGGCAACCCTGGTCGGATATATCGATAGCGAGCTGACCGAGCTTGTTGTCGATGATGAAGAGGATGCCAAGCCGACGGCGGGCTTCCAGCGCGTTATCCAGCGCGCGGTCATTCACGTGCAGAATGCCGGGCGTGAGGAAGTCACTGGCGCCAATGTTCTTGTCGCGCTCTTCGCAGAGCGTGAAAGCCATGCAGCCTACTTCCTCGCCGAGCGCGACATGACCCGCTATGACGCGGTCAACTTCATCTCTCACGGCATTGGTCGCAAGGCCAGCGCGAGCGAGCCGCGAGCCGTTCGCGGTGCCAGCGAGGAGCCGGAGGAGAAGCAAAAGGATGGCGATGCGCTGTCGGCCTATACCGTCAATCTCAATGACAAGGCGCGATCGGGCGGTGTTGATCCGCTGATCGGTCGTGACAGCGAGGTTGAGCGCTGTGTCCAGGTGCTGTGTCGCCGCCGCAAGAATAATCCGCTGCTGGTCGGCGATCCGGGCGTTGGCAAGACGGCCATCGCTGAAGGGATTGCGCGCAAGATCGTCGAGCACGACGTGCCGGACGTGCTGCAGACCGCAACCATTTATTCGCTCGATATGGGCGCGCTGCTTGCCGGTACGCGCTATCGCGGTGATTTCGAGGAGCGCCTCAAACAAGTCGTCAAGGAACTTGAGGCCAAGGACAATGCTGTCCTTTTCATCGATGAGATCCACACCGTGATTGGTGCCGGCGCGACGTCCGGCGGTGCCATGGATGCATCCAACCTGCTCAAGCCGGCCCTGCAATCGGGCGAGCTGCGTTGCATGGGGTCGACGACCTATAAGGAATATCGCCAGCATTTCGAGAAGGATCGGGCGCTCGCACGCCGTTTCCAGAAGATCGATGTGGTCGAGCCGTCCGTGCCGGACGCCATCAAGATCCTCCAGGGTCTGAAATCCTATTTCGAGGATTTCCACGATGTCCGCTTCACCAATGACGCGCTGAAATCGGCGGTCGAACTTTCTTCGCGTTATATGGGCGATCGCAAATTGCCGGATAAGGCGATTGATGTGATTGACGAGGCGGGCGCACAAATGCGTTTGATGCCGGTCTCCAAGCGCAAGAAGACAATTGGCGTGAAGGAAGTGGAAGGCGTGGTCGCGACGATGGCTCGTATCCCGCCGAAATCCGTCTCCAAGGATGATGAGGCGCAGCTGAAAACGCTCGATAACGACCTCAAACGGGTCGTCTTCGGCCAGGAAGAGGCGATCGGCAAGCTGTCGACGGCGATCAAGCTGTCGCGTGCCGGCCTGCGCGAGCCGAACAAGCCGATTGGCTGCTATCTCTTCTCCGGACCGACCGGTGTCGGCAAGACCGAGGTCACCAAGCAATTGGCGGATATTCTTGGCGTCGAGCTGCAGCGCTTCGACATGTCTGAATATATGGAGCGCCACGCTGTATCCCGTCTGATCGGTGCGCCTCCGGGCTATGTCGGTTATGACCAGGGCGGTCTGTTGACCGATGCCATTGATCAGCACCCGCATTGCGTGCTTTTGCTCGACGAGATCGAGAAGGCGCATCCCGACCTGTTCAACATCCTGCTGCAGGTGATGGATAATGGGACGCTGACCGACAGCAATGGCAAGAAGGTTGATTTCCGCAATGTGATCCTGGTGATGACCACCAATGCCGGCGCTTCGGATGCACAGAAGGAAGCGATCGGTTTTGGTCGCGGCAAAAAGGATGATGCAGCGGAAAAAGCGGTCGAGAAGCTGTTCACCCCGGAATTCCGCAATCGTCTGGATGCGGTGATCCCATTCGCCCCGCTCAGCCCGGAAAATATCTCTCGCGTGGTCGAGAAATTCGTTCTGCAGCTTGAGGCGCAGCTTATTGACCGGGGTGTGACCTTCGAACTCACCCCGGATGCGACGGCCTGGCTTGCTGAACGCGGCTATGACAAGCGCTTCGGCGCCCGTCCGCTTGGCCGCGTCATCCAGGAGCACATCAAAAAACCGCTGGCAGACCAGATCCTGTTCGGTGAGTTGAAAAAGGGTGGTCTGGTCAAGGTGGACGTGGATGCCGCTGACAGTGAGCGCCTGGATTTCCACATCACGCCTGGCGACCGGCTACTGCCGCGGAACAAGAAAAAGGACAAGGCCGAGAAAGCCTGATCCAGCTTCCAGATGCGAATGACAGACGGCGCTCCCTCGGGGCGCCGTTTTTCTTGCTGCCAGCCTGTGGCGGTTTTCCCAAATGTGAAATTCGCGCCCGAGGCGAAATTTGCGATTGTCTCCAGCGGTGGAGGTGTTAACCATAGCGCTCCAGTTTTTGACTGGTCGATAAAGCAATCATCCATTCAGTCTTTTCATGGGGAGTTAAATATGAAAAAGGCTATCTTCATCGGCGCTGCAGCCGCTCTTTTCGTCGCCGCTCCGGCTCTTGCTGGCGAGCGTGTCATCGAGCTGACCCGTGACTCTGGCGAAAGCTTCACCCTGGTTCTCGACACCACGGCAAGCACCGCTTCCGTCAATGGCAGCACACCGGAATCCTACACCTGGAACGCCGACACCAATGAGCTGTGCGCAGCCAGCGGCCTGTGCGTGACCTTTGCTGACGCTGGCACCGAAGTGGGGGGCACCACCACCTACACGACCAATGAAGGCAATTCCGGTACGGCGACGCTCGTCTCCATCACCGAATAAGTCTTTCGTCTCCAAGACGACCAGGAACGGCGTCCCGAATGGGGCGCCGTTTTGTTTTTGCGTGTGGCTTCGGCTTGATCTCGCAGACAGAGGCGGGAATGTTGATCGCACAAGAACAAACTCGGGAGGTTGACCATGAATTGGGCTTTATCCATTGATCGGGACAAGATTGCGGACGTTCGCCTTGTCGACGAAGCGAGCCGGCCGCTGGCCGAGGGTGAGGCGCGTCTGAGCGTGCACCGTTTCGCTCTGACCGCGAATAATATCACCTATGCGGCCTTCGGTGCCGTCATGCGTTACTGGGACTTTTTTCCCGGCGCGGATGGTCGGGGCCGGCTGCCGGTCTGGGGTTTCGCAGAGGTCACGGAGAGCCGGGCCGAGGGGCTGGCAATCGGCGAGCGCTTCTATGGCTACTACCCGGCAGGCAGCGAGCTGATCGTCCGTCCGGGGAATGTTTCCGAGGCGAGTTTTATCGATTTCGCGCCGCATCGCGCCGAACTGCCACCCGCCTATAATCGCTATATCCGCTGTGCTGCGGACAGCGGCTGGTCCATCGCCCGGGAGCCGGCCCAGATGGTCTTGCAGCCGCTTTTTGTGACGTCATTTCTGATCGCCTACTTCCTGCGGGAGGAGAAGGGGTTCGGGGCTGATGTCATCAGCCTGACCTCCGCCTCGTCGAAAACCGCCTTTGCTCTGGCCTGGCTGCTGAAGTCCAACCCTGTCGAGGGCGCGAAAGTCCAGGCCCTGACATCGTCCGGCAATGCTGAATTTGTCGACGGCCTCGGCCTTTATGATGAAGTCTCTCTCTATGATGACGTGGAAACCCTGTCACGCGAGCGGCGCTATACGATGATTGATTTTGCCGGTAATGGCGCGACCAATACGCGAATTCACTCCCATCTGGTCGATCAGCTTAAAGCCAATATTCGCGTCGGTGGTGCCCATTGGGAAAACAGCGCGCCGATTTCGGGCCTGCCTGGCCCGGCCCCGCAATTCTTCTTTGCACCTGATCATGCCCGCGACCGCATAAAATCCTGGGGGCAGGACGAGTTCGACCGGCGCTACAAGTCTGACTGGGATGCGTTTGTCGATGCCGCGGCGGGCTATCTCGATTACCGCGAAGGCGAGGGGGGTGATGCTGCCCTGTCCACCTACCAGGCCCTGGTTGACGGCAGTGTCCCTGCGCGGAGCGCAGAAACCATCAAGGTCTAGCTGCGGCGAGCATCAAGGCAGGTCTATCGCAGCGGCGATTTTTGCGGCCTGCGCCTTGAGTTCCTCCATATCCGCTTGGCCGTCGGCATGGCGGCCGAGCGCTTCGCCCTCGCGACGCGGAATGATATGGAAATGGACGTGGAATACGGTCTGACCGGCGGGCGCGCCGGAAAACTGGGTCATGACGATCCCGTCTGGGGCCAGGGCGGTACGAACCGCCTTGGCCAGCCATTTCACCCGCAGCATTGCGCCTTGCAAGGCGCCATCGGTCAATTCCAGAAGATTGCGCGCGGGCTCGCGGGGCACGACGAGGACATGGCCTGGTGCCTGCGGAAAAATGTCCATGAATGCGAGAACCTGCTCATCTTCATAGACTTTCACGCAAGGCATTTCGCCGCGCAGGATTTTCGCAAAAATATTGTCCGGATCGTATTCACCATCGAGGCTCATGCTGGGGCTCCTTCTTACAATCCGGCTTTAAACGGGCTTTCTTCCGTTTGGAAGGCTATTTCGTGTTCGACAGCGCGCCGCTCCCGGATCAGATAGTCATCGACCGCGTTCCGAAATCCGTCATCGCGGATCCAGTGCAAAGAATAGACGGGCATTGGCCGATAGCCGCGCGCCAGCTTGTGCTCGCCCTGGGCGCCTGCCTCGACCCGGTCCAGGCCGACCTCGATCGCGAAATCGATCGCCTGATGGTAGCAAAGCTCGAAATGAAGAAAGGGCGTGTCTGCGAGACGGCCCCAATAGCGCCCGTAAAGCGCTTCCGATCCGATAAAATTCAGCGCCGAGGCAATATAGCGTCCGTCCGATTTCGCCATGACCAGCAGGATCTGGTCGGCCATGCGCTGATGGATGAGGTCGAAAAAGGCGCGATTCAAATAGGGCGAACCCCATTTGCGGTCACCGGTATCCTGATAGCAGGCAAAGAAGACATCCCAATGCTCCGGGCGAAGGTCTGCCCCCGTCAACCGTTCGATCTGGATGTCCTGCTGCGCCGCCGCGCGCTCCTTTTTCAAGGCCTTGCGCTTGCGCGAGGACAGGTCGGCGAGGAATGCCTCATAGCTGTCATAGCCGCGATTGAACCAGATATATTGCCGGTCCATTCGCTGAAGCAGGCCGAGCGGATTGAATTCCTGCCAGTCTTCCTCCCGAGGGAAGTTGAGATGCCAGGATGACACGCCCCATTTTTCGCCAATCTGGATCGCGCCGGCGATCAGGGCCCGGCGAAGTGCCTCGTCATCGGCCAGTATTCGCCGTCCCGTGACCGGGGTGAAGGGGATGGCTGTGAGCAATTTGGGGTAATACTGGCCACCCGCACGTTCGAAGGCGTCAGCCCAGCCATGATCGAAAATGTATTCGCCCTGGCTGTGGCTTTTCAGATAGAGCGGCATCGCCGCCCGCAGCCCGCCGGTCTCGCCTTCGACAGTGAGGTGCGTTGGCAGCCAGCCGGTGGCTTCGCTGACACTGCCGCTTTCCTCCAATGCCTGCAGAAAGTCCCAGCTCAAAAAGGGGTCATAAGCCTGGCCCGGCGGGTTTGCGACGGCATCCCATGCGTCGCGTTCGACCGCCGACAAGCTGCCGGTCGACTTCAGAACCAGTTCGCTCATGCCAGCCCGCTGCCTGTCTGCCTACTGCCCGCCAGACTCATCCCGCTGCGGCGGTTCCGGCATGGCCTGGCCGGCCGGCAGGCTGACCGCGATGATTTCAGAGGCCCTGAAATAGGCGGGCGTGCCTTGATCGAGTTGTTGCCGTGCTCGCAGGGCGAATTGCATGGCGCGATTACGGTCGCCGGTGAAATAGGACTGTTCCGCGATGGCGAGCTGCGCCAGCGGCGTGTCGCCATTTCGCTCATGGACGATTGATATCTGATACCAGGCGAAGCTGTTATCCGGTTCGATATCAAGGGCAACCTGGAGATGATTTTCAGCCTCGTCGAGATAGTCTGGATTCTCGGTCGCAATCATCGAAACCGCAAGATTGACCCGGAGAAGCGGCGCGGTCGGCAAGAGCTCTACCGATCTCGCATGATATTGGATCGACTCCTCGGGAAATCCACTTTCGAACAGCATCTGGCCGTATAATTCCTGGAAGTAGGGATTGTCCGGTTCCTCATCGATCAGGCTTTGAATCTCCCGGCGCGCCTCATCCAGCCGCGCTTCATGAAAATAGGCAACCGAGCGGGCATAGCGTGCCGGGAGTGATGTATCGCTCTCAGGATAGCGCCAATAGACATATTGGGGCTCCACCAGAAAGCCGTAGATCTTGGCCTGAATTCGCCGCAGTTCGGCGATTTCCTCGGGGGTGTCCGTGACGCGGTAAAATTCCGACGACTCAACGCCCGTGCGCAGCGCGGCGATCCGGTCAGAGGAGAGCGGGTGCGAGCGGAAATAGGGATAACGCCGCGCCTGGCTCATGACTTCCTGATAGCGGAAGCGGTCGAAGAATTCGACCAGACCAACCGAAGACTGACCGGTGGCATTGAGATAGGTCAATGCGGCCTGGTCTGCGGCGGCTTCCTGCGACCGGCTATATGTCAGGAAGGAGAGCGCGCCGAACTGCTGGCCCGAGGCCATCAAAGCGGCGCCGGCTCCACCTTCGCCCGCAAGGGCGGCCAGCAGGCCAAGCCCCATGGAGACATACATCGGCACTTGCGCTGCGCGCATTGCATCACCGGAGCGGGCCAGATGTGCCCCGGCAATATGAGCCGCCTCATGGGCGATCACGCCCTTGAGCTGGTTTGGCGTATCAGCCTGAACGATGATGCCGGTATGCAGAAAAATACGCTGGCCCGCGGTGACGAAGGCGTTCATCGACGGGTCCGCGACCAGGTGCATGTTGACATCGCTGGGTTCCAGACCGGCTGCCACCAGCAGCGGATCCGTATATTCACGCAGCAGGAATTCGATCTCGGTATCGCGGATAAGCGATTGACTCCAAACCGGAGTTACCGCGCCCGCAAGCACGCTGATCATGGCTGCAAAGATAGTCGTTAGGATTCTCATCCTGGCTCCACTCACTACCCCCGCAGCGATGATAGCAGCGCAATCCCCGAGCGCCACTAAACTCATTGCGAGCCCCGTCGACTACGGGGCTCGCGATACGCTCTACCCGCCGAACAGTCCGGTCCGGTTCCACCAGCCCTTGCGCTTGGGCGCTTCGCTGGCTTCCGCCTCCTTGCTGTCCTCCGACGCGACTTCGGCGACTTCTTCAACCGGAGTTGAACGTTCCGTCTCGGTCATATCCGTCGCCTCCGGCTCGGCGGCGGGTTTCGTCGCCGTCTTGCGTGTCCGGGTGCGGCGCTTGGGCGTGGGTTTTTCTTCCGTTTCGGCCTCGGGTGTCTCCGCAGGCTTGGCCTCTTCCGCGGCGACATCGGTTGATGCTTCTGTCTCCGCTTCAGTTTTCTTGGTGCGGGTGCGACGTGTCCGGCGCTTGGGCGTTTCGGCCGGCGTCTCAACTTCGGCGGTTTCCGCTTCCACAGCCGGTTCTGCCGGCTCAGCCTTTGCCTCGGTCTCCGCCTCGACTTTGGGCTTGCGGGGACGCCGGGTTCGACGTTTGGGCTTTTCGGCTTCGGCGCTGGCTTCGGCGCTGGCTTCGGCGGGCGCCGTGTCCGCGTCTACAGGCGCTGCTTCCGTCGTGGCCGGCGCTTCGCTTGCGCTGTCTTCCTGGGCGTCCTCATCGGGACCGTCTGCAGCAGCCGGGGCCTCGGTATTGGCTTCCGCCTCGCTGGTCTCGGATGCTGCGGCTTCGCTCTTGCGACGGCCGCGTCCGCCCCGTCGACCACGACGGCGACGACGCTTTGGCTGTTCGTCATCACTCTCAGGCTTGTCTTCAGCCGCTTCGCCGGACGTGTCTTCGCTGGTCTCCTCGCTGGTCTCCGCGGAGGTGTCGGCGGAGGTGTCGGCGGTCTCGGCCCCATCCTCGCTCTTGCGTCCACGGCGACGGCGGCGACGACGGCGACGGCCGGAACCTTCGCGCTCCTCTTCGCTGTCTTCTGCCGCCGGGCTCGTCTCGACTTCTTCAATCGATTCAACAGAGAGCGGCGCGATATCGATCTCATCACCGGGCTCACGGCTTTCAAGCGGTTCGATCGTAAAGGCCGGCGCCAGCAATTCCCCGTCTGCCGCCACGGTGACCCGCATGGAGAAGCGTTCTTCAATACTGAGAACATGGTCGCGTTTGTCATTGAGCAGGTAGAGCGCGACATTCGGCGGTACATTGATCTGCATTCGCTTATAGCGACCGCGCGTGGCCTCCTGTTCAAGGCCCCGCAGTGCGACCAGAGCGCTTGATTCCACGGAGCGCAAATGTCCGGTGCCGCCGCAAGTGGGGCATTCAGTCGTGGAGCCCTCGATCAGGCTCGTGCGACGACGCTGGCGCGAAATCTCCATCAGTCCGAACTGGGAGATACGTCCCATTTGCAGACGGGCACGATCGCGCTTGAGGACATCCTTCATCTTCTTCTCGACGGCCCGGTTATTCTTGGACTCGTCCATATCGATAAAGTCGATGACGACCAGGCCGGCAAGATCGCGCAAGCGCATCTGACGGGCGGCCTCGGCCGCCGCCTCGAGATTGGTCTTCAGCGCAGTCGATTCGATATTGCGTTCGCGCGTGGCGCGGCCGGAGTTCACATCAATCGCGACAAGCGCTTCGGTCGGGTTGATGACCAGATAGCCGCCCGATTTCAGCGGCGCGATGGGCGAATAAATCGCCTCGAGCTGGGTTTCGCATTGGTGACGCAGGAATAGCGGCACCTTGTCCTTGTAATGCTGGACTTTCTTGGCGTGGCTCGGGATGAGCAGCTTGATAAAGGCCTTGGCTTCCTTATAGGCGGCTTCGCCCTCGACCAGAACGCTGTCGATATCCTTGTCATACATGTCGCGGATGGCACGTTTGACCAGATTTCCCTCCTCATAGATGAGGGATGGAGCGACCGATTTCAGCGTCGCCTCGCGGATATTCCCCCACAATCGCATGAGGTAATCGGCATCGCGCTTGATTTCGGTCTTGGTGCGGCTGGCCCCGGCTGTACGGATGATCAGGCCGACGCCCTTGGGCAATTCGAGCTCGCCAACGACGCTCTTGAGGCGCTTGCGATCGCTTGCATTGGAAATCTTGCGCGAAATTCCGCCACCACGCGGAGTGTTTGGCATCAGGACGCAATAACGGCCCGCCAGGGAAAGATAGGTCGTGAGCGCGGCACCCTTATTGCCGCGTTCTTCCTTGGCGACCTGAACGAGCAGGACCTGGCGCCGCTTGATGACTTCCTGGATCTTGTAGCGGCGATAAAGCTGACGCCGCTGGCGGGCCGCCTTCTGATCGTCGATATCGTCCTCGACGTCATCGCCCGCGCCGTCGATCGTCTCGGCCTTGGCCGGATCGTCTTCACCGTCAGTGGTGTCCGCTGCCGACGGGGCCTCGGCCTCGTCCTCGTCATTATCGTCGACGTCTTCAGCGACAGCGCTCGCCTCTTCCTCGGCAAGGGCCATGCGGTCTTCATAGGGTATCTGATAATAGTCCGGATGGATTTCGTTGAAGGCAAGGAAGCCGTGGCGGTTGCCGCCATACTCCACGAAGGCCGCCTGCAAGGACGGCTCAACGCGTGTGACTTTCGCTAGATAGATGTTTCCTCGGATGGGGCGCTTGGCCGCAGCCTCGAAATCAAACTCCTCAACTTTCGTTCCATCGATGATGACGACACGGGTCTCCTCGGGATGACCGGCATCGATAAGCATTTTCTTTGACATTAAAGGGGTCTCCTGCGCACGCACCGAAGCGTGGGCGGCGGCCTGTCGGCCGGCCGGCACTGAAGTGCGGCGGGGGGGTGGATAGCGGGGAACAGCCTGTTGAGACTTGATTTTGCATCAGGCGCGCCTCGCGCATTAGAATTCTCATCTACGACACATTTCCGGCAGGCTGCCGGGGCCGCGATTGTCGGGGCCAGTCCAATTCGGCGAGTTTTAGTCCGCGAACGGGGCTGGCAGTGTTCAGTGAAGCGTGGGCCATCGCCCGCGCTCCGCAGTGCGCCAAGGAGGGGGTGCGCCTCGTATGAATCGCAGCCGCATCCGTCAGCGCGTGCAGATTGCAACATCCTGAGCGGAAAGAAAAGTCTCCGAAGCGGTGGAAAAAAGTGTGGAATCTGCGATTTTCATCAACCAAACGTCAAACAGTCGCGGTTAACCTCAGTCAAAAGCCGTAGTAAGAATCACGGCAAGCGAGATGGTGGTTGCATGCGCGTTCTAGCGATCTTGAGTTTTCTGACAATGCTGGTGGCGACCGGATTTCCCGCTCACGCAGACCAGGAAGTCCGCAATGTCCGCTTCGGTGGCGAGGGCAATCGTACGCGCATTGTTCTGGAGGTTGCCGAGGCCGGAAACTTCCGCGCCTTCACGCTGGACGGTTTTGCAGACCGGCTTGTCATCGACCTTCCGTCTTCGGCCTGGCATGTGGAAGGGCTGGAAACCGGTGAGGGGATTGGCCGTGGCATTGTCGACGCCTTCCGCTTTTTCAATAATTCCGCGACGTCATCACGTATCGTTTTCGAGCTGGAAAGCCCGGCCGTGATCGCCAGCCAGTTTGCGCTTGATCCGGCAGCGGGCAGCCAGAACCATCGTATCGTCATTGATCTCGAGCGCACCAGCGCCGATGCCTTCCGTGACAATTCCGGATTTGAGACGGCGACGGCCATGAATCTGGACGGTCTGATTGCCGAGCGTGTCGAGGCGGTTTACCTGCCGCCGGAACGCGAACGCCGCGTTATCGTGATTGATCCGGGGCATGGCGGGCATGACCCGGGCGCCGTCAGCCGCAATGGAACGCGCGAGAGTGATGTAAATCTCTCCGCAGCCCGTGAATTGCGCCGACAGCTTGAGGCCACCGGGCGCTACGAAGTGCTGATGACCCGAGACCGGGACATCTACCCGTCCTGGGAAGATCGTGTCGGACTGATGGCAGAGGCGCGGGCAGATCTCTTTTTGTCGCTGCATGCCGACAGCTCCCAGTCCAGTGCGACCCGCGGGGCTGCGGTCTATACCCTGAATGACCGTGCCGAGAATCGAGCGCGCAATCGCGCCCGCCAGGATGCAGCGCATACGGACCAGGCCGATGTGAACAATATCCTCGTCGAGCTCGAGCTTCGCGAGAAGCGCAATCAGTCATCCGTATTTGCACAGGTGCTTGTGGACCATCTAGGTGAGGCGGGGCCTTTGCTGACCAATCCGCTGCGCCAGGCCAATTTCTTTGTTCTGCTGGACCCGCGCGTGCCAGCTGTCCTGGTTGAGATGGGCTTCCTGACCAATCGTGAGGATGAGCGCAATCTCAATTCCGACCGGCATCGCCGCCTGCAGATGGGCTCGATCGTGCGCGGTATTGATCTCTATTTTGAGCGTCGCGGCGATAATGATGACGAATTCGCTGTTGCGAATACGGAAATTCAGGCGCGCTAATCCGCCTTCCTCTTCTCGTGACAGTGAGCATCACTGCGGCCATAATACAGCCGTCTTGTCGTGGTGAACACGCCAGGTCTTTCCTGAGCCCGGTTTCTGTGTGACATCAGGCTTGGATCAAGAAGTGTTCCGGGATCGAAGAGCGTAATGAAGATTCTCACTTTGCGTAACATGATGCGAACCCTGCTATGGGGCGGTGCAGCAGCGGGTGTCTTTGCTGTTGCGGGCTTTATTTTTGCCGCGGTCTATGTGGTTCGCGTGACGTCGGATCTTCCCGATTATCAGCAATTGGCAGAGTATGAGCCGGCGATCATGAGCCGGGTGCATGCGGGCGACGGGCGGTTGATCGCCGAATATGCCCGCGAGCACAGGGTTTTCGTGCCGATCGAAAACATGCCGCAAAACCTGATCAACGCGTTTATTTCCGCCGAGGACAAGAATTTCTACGATCATGGCGGTCTGGATTTCCGGGGCATTATTCGCGCCGCCTTTGCCAATATTCGCCATGTCATTCTCGGTGAGCGCCTTGAGGGCGCCTCGACAATCACCCAGCAAGTCGCGAAGAATTTCCTGCTTTCCTCAGCCCAGCAAATGGAACGCAAGGTTCAGGAAATGGTTCTGGCCCGGCGTATAGAACGCGCCTTTACCAAGGATCAGATCCTGGAGCTGTATCTCAATGAGATCTATTTCGGTCAGCGCGCCTACGGGGCAGCAGCTGCCGCGCTCAACTATTTCGATAAATCCCTCGACGAGCTGACCCTGTCGGAGGCGGCCCTGCTGGCAGCCGTCGTCAATGGACCAGCGCGCTTCCACCCGATCAGGCATCCCGAGCGGACGATTGATCGCCGCAACTGGGTGCTCTCCCGCATGGCTGCCAATGGCTATATCAGTGCCGATGAGGCCAGCGCGGCAGCTCAGGAGCCCTTGCAGATCGCCGAGCGGCTGCGCGGTGAGGATTATCTGGCCGCTGAGTATTTCGTCGAGAATGTGCGTCGCGAAGTCTTCTCGATTTTCGGCGAGGACGAGCTTTATCACGGCGGTCTGTCGATCCGGACGACACTGGATACGTCCATGCAGCTCTCGGCCCGACAGGCATTGCGGGACGGGCTGGAAAGCTATGACCGGCGGCACGGCTATCGTGGTGCGCTGGACAGGATCGAGCTGGGCGATGGCTGGGAAGCTCGGTTCGACGCGGTTGAAATTCCCCGTGATCTCGATGACGGCTGGCGCCCGGCACTGGTGACCGGTGTCAATGATACGGGCGCAGAAATCCTGTTTGTCGATCTCGATGGAGCTGAAGATGCCCCGGTCGAGACCGAGGCCGGTTTCATACCCATGGCTGAACTGGAATGGGCGCGAGAGAATTTGCCGGATGGCGAGGTTGGACCCGCGGTTTCCCGTCCCGCCGATGTTCTGAGCGTCGGCGATGTGGTGCTGGTGGGGCCTGCGCTTGCGGAGAATGCGCCGGAGAATGCGTACAGCCTGCGTCAGCTGCCGGAAATCAACGGGGCGATCATGGCCATGGACCCGCATACGGGACGTGTCCTGGCAATGGTCGGCGGCTATTCCTTCGCGCATAGCCAGTTCAATCGGGCAACGCAGGCGCGGCGACAACCAGGCTCCTCATTCAAACCCTTCGCCTACGCGGCGGCCCTTGATAATGGCTATACGCCGGCCAGCCTGATATTGGACGCGCCCTTTGTGGCTGCGGGCGGGGCGGATGAGCGCTTCTACATGCCGTCCAACTATGCCGAGCGCTATTACGGCATGTCGACCTTGCGTCTGGGGCTCGAACTATCTCGCAATGTTATGACTGTCCGCCTCGCGCAGGAAATGGGTATGCAGCCGATCGCGGATTACGGCGTGCGCTTCGGCATTTATGACGAGCTCTCGCCGGTCCTGGCCATGTCCCTGGGGGCGGGCGAAACAACGCTTTATCGCCTGATCTCGGCCTATGCCGCACTGATCAATGGCGGTCGCAGGGTCGAGCCGACCATTCTGGACCGGGTCCAGGACCGAAGCGGAGCCACCATCTATGCGCACGAGCTTCGTGAGTGTGAGACATGCGATGCCGAGCTGTGGGACCAGGCTGAGGTTCTCGAACCGCTTTTCCCGGAAACACGCGAAGAGGTTATCGACCCCGTCACTGCATACCAGGTCGTGCACATGCTCGAGGGCGCGGTTCAGCGCGGCACCGGAACGGCCTTGCGGTCGCTGGAGCGTCCGCTGGGCGGCAAGACCGGGACGACGAATGATTTCCGCGATGCCTGGTTTGTAGGGTTCGGTCCTGACCTGATTGTCGGCGTTTATGTCGGTTTTGACACGCCATACCAGCTCGGCGATGGCGAGGCTGGTGGCCGGGTTGCGGCTCCGATCGCCCGCGATTTCCTGGCCGATGCGCTGGATAACTACGCCGTTGCTCCATTCCGCGTTCCCGAGGGCGTGCGCCTGGTTCCCACCAATCGTCTGTCTGGCGAGCCGGGTGTCCTGGGTCAGCCGGGTGTCATACTCGAGGCATTTCGTCCGGGCACTGAACCGTCACGCAGTGGCGAAGAGGAGGAGAGCGGGCTCAGCTTCGCCCGGGCATCCGTCAGCGATGACCCCTTTGCGCTTCTGCTTGCTGAAGGTGGTGACGAGGATGAGGACGAGGGAGAAGACGATCTGGGCGGGCTGTACTGACCGGCTTGTCTTGCACGCCGAGCCTGATTATCCACCCAGTCTAACGCTTTCCAACCGGCCAATCCCATGCGCGCAGATATCCAGACCCTTTCCGATGAAATCCAGCAGGCAGTCGGCCTGCTGAGGAGGCGTCTTTGACTGGGATACCGCCCAGAAAAGACTCGATGAGCTTAATGCGTTGTCGGAAGCGCCCGACTTCTGGAACGAGCCGCAGAACGCCCAGACATTAATGCGTGAGCGCAATCGTCTGGATGCGGCCATCGAGGTGATTTCCGAGGCCGAGACAGAGCTCTCGGACACAGTCGAACTTGTCGAACTCGCCGAAATGGAAGGCGATGATTCGATGATTGATGACGCGGTCGACAGCCTCAAAACCCTGCAGGCAAAGATGAAGCGCGCCGAGCTGGAGGCGCTTCTGTCCGGCGAGGCGGACGGCAATGACGCCTATGTCGAAATTCATGCTGGCGCCGGCGGCACTGAGGCTCAGGATTGGGCATCGATGATGGCGCGCATGTATTCGCGCTGGGCCAATGCGCATGGCTATAAGGTTGAAACCATAGAGGAACAGCCCGGCGAGGAAGCCGGTTTGAAATCCTCGACACTCCTGGTGAAGGGTGATGACGCCTATGGGTGGCTGAAGACCGAGGCAGGTGTGCACCGGCTGGTACGAATCTCGCCGTATGATTCCAGCGCGCGCCGCCATACGAGTTTTGCCAGTGTCTGGGTCTATCCGCTCATCGATGACCGGATCGAGGTTGAAATCGAGGAAAGCAAGGTACGTGTCGATACTTATCGCGCGTCGGGCGCTGGCGGTCAGCACGTCAATACGACCGATAGCGCCGTGCGCCTGACCTATGACATGCCGGGCCAGGAACGTCCCATCGTCGTGCAATGCCAGAATGAACGCTCGCAGCACAAGAACCGGGCTCAGGCCTGGGACATGCTGCGCGCCCGCGTCTATGAGATCGAGCTCCAGGCGCGGGAGGCGGCGGCGCAGGCCGAAGCTGACAGCAAGACCGAAATTGGCTGGGGGCACCAGATCCGATCCTACGTCCTCCAGCCCTATCAGATGGTCAAGGACTTGCGCACAAATGTGGAGACGTCCAATACGGGCGGCGTTCTGGACGGCGATCTCGACGCCTTCATGGCGGCGGCTCTGGCAGCCCGTGTCGGGGGAGAGGCGGAGGAAGGCTGACGGCAGTCTCCTCCTCGCCATGGTGCGGGACAGTCTGCTGGAAGACGCGCCACCAGAGAGTTAGCCGCCATCTCCCAGCAGGTCCGCAATGGCCTTTACATAGGCCTTGAAGGCCTGGCGCCCTTCCGGCGTAATACGGGCCTGGGTGAGGGGTTTGCGCTCCAGGAAGCTTTTCTCGATCTGGATATAGCCGGCTTCCTCCAGCTTGCGAAGATGCACTGAGAGATTGCCTCGCGTCGCTTCCAGCACCGCCGCAAGCTCTGTAAAATCAGCAATTTCCGCATTCGCCAGATAGGTCATGATCCCGAGCCGCAAGCGCCCATGGATCACTTCATCAATCTGGCCAATTCCTGGTGAAGCCATGATGGATTTACGCGCTCGCCGTTTTGGCCAGTCGCATCATGATCCAGCCCGGCAAGGCCAGAAGCAGGAAAAGCGAAAGGGCGATAATCAGGACGTAAGTGCCACTATGAGCGGTTACGCCGAGCGTGAGTGCTGCGACGAACCAACCGGCAGAGACAGCCCCCAGCCAGAGGCGTTTTCGCAGGCGGAAACCAACAAACCAGGCACCGCCCTGCAGGGCGAAGATCACCGGGGTGTAGTAATACCAAAGGCCCGGATCAGAATAGCGCATGGACACAATCACGAAGAATAAAACGATGATGACATTCGCAATGCCCGCACCCTCAAAGGCGGATTCATAAGCGCGCGCTGACACCGATTTGGACGGATTGTTTCGATTGCGCCAGATGATGACGCCGAGCACGCCGAGAAATGTCAGTGTGCAACCGATCACGAAGACCAGGTAGAGCGGCCCGGGCAGGCTGAAATAACCTGCCCAGACAGCCCATTGCACCAGGGTCTGAAAGCCGTAGATGAGACCCGCAGCGCACAGGGCAAAGCCCATTGTTGCATTGGGTTGTGCCGGCGTCTCCGCAAGGGCGCGCATGAAAGCGAGGTCCTCACGGGCTGTTTCCAATTCATCACTCATCTCGGCCTCACGGGTTTGAGGTGAAAGTCGATTTAATATCTATCGCCTGATTCAGGCGGATGCCGATGCGGGTTGCATCTCCGGTGTGCTGACGGATCGTTTCGGCGCGCGGCGACCGTTCAACCACGCCCCGAGCCAGCTGCGGCGGACCAGAATGTGGTAGCTGCCAAAACAGATGGCCAGGGTGATCGCATTGATCAGCAGGAGTTTCACGATTGCCGGAAACAGCAATCCGGAGAAGGCGACCTGCATTGCCATCACCATCGGCAGGTGAATGATATAGACCCAGTAGGAGGCGTCCGCGACGTAACGCGCTGTGCGGTTTTCCGTTACAAATACCGCCTGGGCGAGGCCGATCAGCCCGAAGGACCAGGCAAAGCCGCCGGCTGCATAAGCAAACGCATAGGCCCAGTCCTGCCAGTTCGCGGTGTCAGCCATCTGAAAGCTTGGCGCGATGCCGGTGACACTCAGGCAGGCCGCTGTCAGACCAATGGCGATTGCAAGATTGACCGGCCAGAAGCGACGCATGCGCTGCAGAAGATCCTGACGGCGGTGCAGCAACCAGCCAAAGCTGAAGGCCATGCCATAACCGGTAAGGGCCACGGGATTGGGGTAAAGGCCTGTATCCGGTGTGGGGATGCCGAACCAGACGGCCCATTCTGCCTGTTGCATGAAGGCAAGTGCCAGCGGTGCACCCAGAATGATAAAGCCGAGCGGCGTCAGCGTGACGAGGCCAAGCAGGCGGTCCAGAATACCGCCAACCCAGTCCCGGCGATCAATCAGGCGCATGCCGATGCGGGCGAGAATCGCAATCGGATAGAACAGGCAAAGCAGATAAAGAAACCAGAGATGGGTTAGCGGGAAAGTCCGATCGTTGAGCGGTGGCGTTTCCCCCTCAGCGGGCATTTCGCCGCCATTGGCCTTTACGGCCGACCAGATCAGGACAATCACGATTGCGGTAAATATTGGCATCCAGAATGTCAGGAGCGGCAGGGCAATGCGTTTGACCCGGTCCAGGGCGAAGCCTATTGCGCCGCGCTTCTCATAAGCCATGCGCGCAAAGAACCCGGCGAGCAGGAAGAAAAGCACCATGCGGAAAATGTGCGGGATGTAGAAGCCGAGGCCGAACACCCCGTCAGCATTCACATCCTGGACAACCCAGATGGGAATTCCGAACGGTCCGGGCAAGAAGGCCATGCTGGCATGAAGGACCACGCCGAGAAGCAGGGCGAAGCCGCGCAGGGCGTCTAGCCCATGCAGGCGGGCTGTGGGGGAAGCTGTCATGTCTGTCTCCAATCTTGATGAGACACATGTAACATAGACAGGTTTAAAAAACAAACACGTTTAGAGAAAGCGGGTTTGAAGCACGAAACTCTCAGTCTAGACACGGGCTAAGCGCTGGACGCGGATCCGCACTGGCAGAGGAGGGCAGAGAATTGATCGATGTCGTTGAGCATAATCGTCGGGCCTGGGATCGCGAATCGGCCTCCGGCGCGAGTGAGTGGAGTGAACCGGTCAGTCCGGCGCTGATCGCGCAGGCGCGTGCAGGCGAGTTGCCGATCGTCCTGACGCCGAGCGCGGTCGTGCCGAACGCATGGTTTGACACGCTGCGGGATGCCCGGATCCTCGGCCTGGCTTCCGGTGGTGGCCAGCAAGTCCCGATGCTTGCGGCGGCCGGCGGGCGTGTCACCAGTTTCGACAATTCCGCCGAACAATTGGCTCGGGACCTGGAAGTGGCGCGGCGAGAAGGGCTGACCATAAAAACCGAACAGGGCGATATGGC
>JBELMP010000019.1:0-23805 GCA_042095695.1 Maricaulis sp.
ATCATACATGAAATCCTTGCGCAAAGCGGGCAGGCGGGTCGCGCTGCGTGCCGCTGTCAGATAGCGATCGGCACCCTGAAAACTGGGCGTGTCGGTAAGCACGGAAAGACAGGTTGCGCCGCCCGTTTCATAGGCTTTCGCCAGGATGGGCGGGTCGAAGTCTTCACGGATCAGGCCCTTGGACGGGCTGGCCTTCTTTACCTCGGCGATCAGCCCGACCCGGTTGGCGTCACGGGCGGAACGCAGGGCGTTTTCAAACCCGCGCACCGGATCGGCCTCGCGGGCCCGGTCGGCGATTTGCGCATAAGGAAACGCCGTCTTGCAGGCGGCGATATGCTCAAGCTTGTAGGCAGTTATGCGGGCGAGCGCATCGGGTAGCGGTGACGTCATCAGACCTGTCCCTGGGAGATATGCGCCATTCGGCTGAGGGTGGCGGATGCCGCACCGGTATCAATCGATTCTGCTGCCATTTTGATGCCCTGTGCCAGATCGTCGGCACGCGCGGCGATGACGAGCGCGGCACCGGCGTTGAGCAGGACAATATCGCGAAACGCGCCAGGAGCGCCGTCGAGGAGGGCGCGAATGGCGGCGGCATTATAATCCGGATCGCCCCCTTTCAGGTCGTCTTCATCCGCCAGGGGAATGTCAAAATCCGTGGGAGAAATGGTGAACTCCCTGATTTCTCCAGCTTTGAGTTCAGCGATGAAAGTGTCACCGGTGGTGGTGATTTCGTCCATTCCGTCGGACCCGAACATCACCCAGGCATGTTCACAGCCAAGATCCCGCAGCGCCTCCGCCATGGGCAAAAGCCAGCGCCGGTCAAAGACACCGAGAAGCTGGCGCTTTACGCCGGCAGGGTTGGCGAGCGGACCGAGCAGGTTGAACATGGTTCGCACCCCGAGCCCCTTGCGCGCGCTGGCGACATGGCGGACCGCTGAATGATGCGCCGGGGCGAAAAGAAAACCGGCACCCGCTTCGCGAATAGAGCGCTCGACGGTCTGCGTATCCGCATCGAGGGCAATGCCCAGCGCAGCCAACACATCTGACGACCCCGATTTCGAGGATGCGGCGCGATTTCCATGCTTGGCGACGATTGCGCCGGCCCCTGCCGCGACGATGGCCGAGGCTGTCGAGATATTATAGGCCCCCTTGCCATCACCGCCGGTTCCACATGTATCAATGGCCCCGTCCGGGGCTGCGATCGCAGTCATGCGGCTGCGCATGACCCTGGCGCCCGCGGCGATATCGCCGGGCTCTTCGCCCAGGGCCGCCATGCCCATGAGAAAACCGCCGATGGCAGCGTCCGGCGCGTCGCCCTGCATGAGCTGATCGAAGGCGCCCTCGATCAATGACGTTGGCGGGCGCTGTCCCTGACTGAGGAGTTTGAGGCAAGTGGCGAGATCGGACATGGCTCTTATCGTTGGTCAGGCTGCCTGAGCCTTGGCGGGCCGGGTCAGGTCGAGGAAGTTCCGCAGCAAGGCGTGCCCATGCTCGGAAGCAATTGATTCCGGATGAAATTGCACGCCATGGACCGGACGCTCGACATGCCGGATGCCCATGATTTCGCCATCAGCGGTGAAAGCATTGGCGACCAGCGTCTCAGGCAGGCTGGCCGGTTCGATGGCAAGGCTATGATATCGCGTGGCTTGAAAGGGCGAGGGCAGGTCCCGGAAGACGCCACTGCCATCATGCGTGATCGGGCTTGTCTTGCCATGCATGATGGCTTTCGCCCCCAGGATTTTCCCGCCGAAGATCTGGCCGATCGACTGGTGACCGAGACAGACACCGAGAATGGGCAAATCCGCCGGGGATTGTGCGATCAGGTCGAGGCAGATTCCAGCCCGGTCAGGATCACAGGGGCCGGGCGACAGGATGATGGCTTCCGGTCCCATGCCCAGGGCTTCATTGACGCTGAGCACATCATTGCGCCGCACAACAATATCAGCCCCCAACTCCTGCAGGTAATGCACGAGATTGAATGTGAAGCTGTCATAATTGTCGATCATCAAGAGCATGGCGGCGCCTCCTTCGGGCAAGCTAGGCATTTTAACCGCCAAGGCCAATGCGGATTTCAGTTTAACTGCCGTTTAACCGACTCCCCGCGGACTGCCGCCATGCGACGTCGTACCAACCCTTTTTCCCGCGTGCTGCACTCCGCGACCCCGGCGCTTGCCAGCGTGATCGCCGCGTCAGCCTATGGTCTTGGTGCGATTGTTTTCTCCATCGCCAGTACGGCACCGGCGGAGACGCTGCCCGATCGCGGTCTACTCTACCAGGCCCCGAGCCTCATCCCGGCCCGGGCGGACGGGTCGAATGGCGAGCTGCCGTCCCTCATGGAGCCGGCGCGCGTGGAAACCGCCCTGGAATTCCAGCCGCCTCAGGCCGTGCCAGCAGCGCCGGTCGCCGCGACACCGCCACAGACACCTGCAATCGCCATTATTATCGACGATATCGGTCTCGACCTGGCGGCTGCAGAGCGCACAGCGGCGCTGCCGGGTTCACTGACGCTCGCCATTCTTCCCTATGCACGCAATGCTCAGGAAACAGCGTTGATGGCGCAGTCCGCCGGGCATGATGTCATCGTGCACATGCCCATGGAGCCCCTGGGTCTGGCAGATCCCGGACCCAATGCGCTACGGCTGAGTCTCAGCGACGCAGATATCCAGGCGCGTATCCGCTGGGCGTTGGCCCGGGTGCCGGGCGCGACGGGGATCAATAATCACATGGGAAGCCGCTTCACCCAGGATCCGGGCGCCATGCGTGTTGCGCTTGAGGCCGCGAGCGATCAGGTCCCGATTTTTCTCGATTCCATGACCACGGGAGAAAGCCGCGGCGCTGCCGTCGCACGCGGGCTGGGCCTCACTGCGCTGGAGCGCGATATATTCTTGGACCATGTCATCGATGCGGCCACGATTGCGGCCCGTCTTGAGGACGCTGAACGTCTTGCAGACCTGCGAGGTTGGGCAATTGTGATCGGCCACCCTCATGAGCAAACGCTCAATGCCCTGGAGGCCTGGATGCCCGCGGTTCAGTCGCGTGGGGTGCGTCTGATTTCATTGACTCAGCTTGTTGATGAATTGAACGCGCTGCCCGCACCGGAGCGCATCGAAGCTTCAATGATCGAGTGAGGCTTCGGCGGCTCGGAACAGGGCCGCAGCTTTGTTCACACACTCCTCGTGCTCGCTTACGGGATCACTGTCGAGGACGACGCCCGCACCGGCCTGCACATGCATCTGGCCGTCCTTGATGACCGCAGTGCGCAAGGCGATACACGTATCCATACCGCCATCCGCCGAGAAATAGCCGACGGCTCCTGCGTACACACCCCGGCGGTGTGGCTCGAGCTCATCAATGATTTCCATGGCCCGGACTTTCGGCGCCCCTGAGACCGTGCCCGCCGGGAAGCCTGCAAAAAGGGCGGACACAGCGTCCTCGCCATCGGCGAGATCCCCTTCCACATTCGACACGATATGCATGACATGGCTGTAGCGTTCGACCAGCTCACGCGACGTGATCCGTACAGAACCGGGTTTGGCGATGCGTCCGATATCATTGCGCCCCAGATCGAGCAGCATGAGATGTTCTGCCCGCTCCTTGGGGTCCGCCAGAAGATCTGATTCGAGAGCCGCATCCTCGGCCGGAGATTTACCGCGCTTGCGGGTTCCCGCAATTGGTCTGATCGTTGTCACGCCATCGCGCAAGCGGACCAGGATTTCCGGACTGGACCCGGCGATTGCGAGATCATCGAGGCGGAAGAAGAACAGGAAGGGCGAGGGGTTCAGGCGTCGCAAGGTGCGATAGAGCCAGAACGGATCTGCGGGATAATCTGCACTGAAACGTTGACTGGGCACGATCTGGAAAGCGTCGCCGGCGCGGATATAGGCCTTGGCCTGCTCAACAGCCTCGCCATAATTCTCCGGTGTCCGGTTGGATGTTACCGGTCCGAGCTGACCCTCCGGCTCCGGCATTGGCATGGGCGGGCGACGCAGGCACTGCAAGGCAGCATCAATGCGCTCGAGGGCCGCGTCATAGGCTTCGCGCGCCGTGTATTCGCCAGGGCGTACGGGGCAATAGACCTGGATCTCCTGCACCAGTGCGTCAAAGACGACGACCAGGCGCGGTCGGATCAGCAGGGCTTCGGGGATATCCAGCGGATCGCTCTGCGCGTGCTCTGGCAGGCGTTCCAGATAGCGCACCATGTCATAGCCCAGATAGCCGAACAGGCCGGAGGCAATGGACGGGGCGTTCTCGGGCAGCGCGCACCGCGCATCTTCAATAACGGCCCGTAAGGCATCCATCGGCGCGGCATCGAGTGGTTCGAATGTTCGAGAGGCGACATTCACGCCCCGCGCTTCGGAGACCTGCCCTCCAACACATCGCCAGATCAGGTCGGGGTCCAGTCCGATCGCGGAATAGCGTCCGCGCCAGGCGCCGCCCTCAACGGATTCGAGCAGAAAAGTGTTGGGATCCGATCCGGCCAGAGCGAGATAAGCGCCAACCGGCGTCAGCAGATCGTCTGCCTGCCTGGCTGTGAGAACAACCGTCTCACCGCGTGCGAAGGCAGATTCAACGGCAGCGAAGTCCGGAGCAATCGTTGGACGAGCCATTATTGTCCGGTCAGATCGCTTTCGCCCAGCGCAAGTGCACGCAGGCGCGGATCAACACCGCCTTCATCCAGACCATATTCGCTGATGAGCGCGTTCTGCGCCGACATCAGCACATCGTTTGACAAAGCCGTATCAATCTCACTCTGGAAACCGGCGAGAAGGCTGCTATCGGCGCTCGCCGGATCGGTCTCGCGAACCTCATCGACAACCACAATCGCCTTGACCCCCGGCGTGCTTGCCTGGACCAGGCCGTAGACCCCGACACCCTGGTCGAATGCCTGAGTGACAACGGCGTTGGTAAACAGCCCGGCTGTTTGTTCACGCGTCAGTGTTGCTGTTTCGACGCGACCGCCTGAAGTGAGGGCGACAATATCGATTTCCTCGCCAGCCTGTAATTGCGCCAATGCGTCTTCGGCCAATGTGTCAAGCTGGGCGCTTATCTGTTCGACGCGCCAATAGGATTCGGCGATGTCGCGCACATCATCGAGCGGGCGAAGCTCCTCATCCACCACGCTATCGACCCGCACGACAAAGAAATCAGTCTCGTTGAAAGCTTCCAGATCGGAGTCAACGCCTTCAAATTGTTCGAAAACAAGCGGGAGGATATCCTGTCCGAGGCTGGCATAGCGCGGAAAATCGATTTCCAGGCTTTGATCACGGCCGATCCGGTCAAGCGGTGGGAAAATCTCCAACGGCGCCCCGGCCTGTGCGGCCGCATCCTCCAGGGTCGCTCCGCCGTCGCGGGCATCCCCGAACCGCCCCATGACTTCATACATCGCGTCCAGCGCCTGATCGAGCGCGGCCTCCTCGCGCAAGGCCGGTAATTGCTCTTCATAGGTCGGAATATCGGCATCAACGCCGCCGGTAATATGGACTGCATACCAGCCGAAACTTCCCTCCACCGCGACGCTTTCGCCAACCCCAGTCGCAAATATAACGTCGGACAGGGCCTCGTCGGGGACTTCATAGGCTTGCACGTCCTCTTGGCTGAAGGGCGCGCCAAGTTCCAACGCGCTCGCAATATCAGCCGGAGCCTCGCCAGCGGCGATGCGCGCGACCACAGCATTTGCGGTCGCCTCGTCGGGAACATTGACCTGGCTGAACGTCCGCAAAGCGGGCGTGCCGATCTGCCCGGTTTCCAGCTGGTAATCGTAGAATTCGCGGAGCGGACCCTCATCGACCTCAACATCACGGATAAAGTCTGCAACCTGGAACCGTACCAGGGTGAAACCGCGCATTTCCGGAGCGATGAATTGGGGCAAGCCTGTCTGCGGATCAGTCAGCGCCCGATTGTTCTCGATATAAGCCTGGAGCACCTCATCATCAGGTGCATCAATCGCATCGGCAAATGTGGCATCGATGAACAGGCCGCGCATGACACGTTCTTCTGACCCGACGAGCAAACGGGTCTGCGCCAGCTCCGCCGGGGCCGAAACACCCGTTCCCAATGCCGCGGTCAGTTGTGAACGAAGGAGATCGCCAGCCAATTCAGCCTGGAACTGATCGACTGTATAGCCGTTGACCGCGAGAACTTCCCGCATGGTGTCGAAGTCATAACGGCCAGTAATGGGATTCCGGAAGGCTTCAATCCCTGCTGCATTGTTCAACAGCGTCGCTTCCGAGACAGCCAGGCCCATCTCCGATGCCTTCGAGGAGAAGGCTGCGAGCACGATAAGCCGTTGCAGGACCTGGTCGCCCAAGCCGAGCTCACGCGCCTGGTCCTGCGTGAATTCAGGGTATTCCTGCTGGATATTGCTAATCTCGCGATTATAGGCGCCCTGGAGCTCGTTGACGCTGATCTGCTCCGTGCCCACGATTGCGACCGCTGTGCCGCTGCCGGTGAAGATGCCGCCAACACCGGTAAAGGCGAACGCGGCGATGATCACACCGATGACAACAATGGCCCAGGGCGATTTGGCGAAATTGCGGGTAGATGAAAGCATGAAGGTCAACGCAGGCTAGTGAATGACGCGCGGAAGGTAGCGGTGACGATTCACCAGCACAAGCGTTTGAGACTGTAAAAACAGACGGCAGTCCCGCCATTGCACCACTGGCGAATGGGCACTAAGCCTTGGGCGCAGCAAATTCCTGGGGGAGGGATGCATGTCGCGCCGTCTTTTGATCGCTGGAAACTGGAAAATGAATGGCTCGCCGGGCCAGCTCGATTTCTTCCAGAATCTGCGTGCGGCCATTGGCGAGGTTGCGGCGGAGCTGCTGATTTGCCCGCCCTTTCCCCTTATTCCAGGCGCTATCGACGCTGCTACGGGAACAGGTATTGCGATCGGCGCTCAAGATTGCCATGCGGCGGTCTCGGGCGCGCATACCGGAGACGTTTCGGCCAGCCTGCTGGCGGAGTTGGGCGTCACTCATGTCATCCTTGGGCATTCTGAACGTCGGAGCGATCATGGCGAGACGTCGCAGCAGGTCTGCGCCAAGGCTGAGCGCGCATTGGCAGCGGGTCTTATCCCTATCGTCTGTGTCGGTGAGAGCCTGGAAGAGCGGCGTTCCGGCTCGGCCGAAGCGGTGGTGGCAAAACAGGTTGATGTGTCGGTGCCAAAGGCGAGCGGCGTGGTCATCGCCTATGAACCGGTTTGGGCGATCGGGAGTGGTCTGACTGCGGAGCTGGAGGATATCACGGCCATGCATGCCCTGATACGATCACGGGTAGAGCAGGGCGAAGATCTGCAAATTCTTTATGGCGGATCGGTCAAACCGGCAAATGCCCGCGATATTCTCGCACTGTCAGAGGTCGATGGTGCCTTGATCGGCGGGGCCAGCCTTACAGTACAATCTCTCGGCGAGGTTATAAAAAATACATCGAATTGAGGTTCCAGTAACGGGCTCGAAACTTCTTTCGGTCACAGTAGCAGCTGCAAAATAACAATAATTCCTGCTTGTGAGCCGATTTCCCATGGCCGAAACCGATTATGCTGACGCGCCTGTCCTGCTGTTCGATCCCGTTCATGCGAACCAGCGGACGACCCGTTACGCATTGTTTGAAATCGGATTTCGTCAGATCAGCGCAGTCTCAACCCTCAAGGATTTCAAGGCTGGTCTTGGTGAAGGTAGCCCGGTGCTCGTCGTCGCTGAAAGCAGCGCCACGGATGCGGATGTTTTCAAGATCGTGCGCGCTGTGCGCCGCGGCGAGCTAGGCTCGAACCCATTTGTTGTCATTCTGCTGACGACCTGGAGCCGCGATACGACGCATATCAAGAGAGCGATAGAATGCGGTGCCGACGATCTGATTGTGCGACCGTTTTCAACGATGTTCGCTGAGGAGCGCGTGCGCACACTCATTAAGGGGCGCAAGGACTTCATCGTCACATCGGATTATATTGGGCCGGATCGCCGAAAAACCGGTTCGGACCGTTCCTCCAGTGTCTCACCGATTGAAGTGCCCAACTTGCTGAAAGCGGTGGTGCAGGGTGATACCGAAGCGCTCGCCCGGGGCAGTAAGTGGATCAAGGAAGCGAAGTCGACCGTGGCCAGTGAGCGCCTGCGCCGCATGGCCATGCGGATTGTTGTGACCGTCGAGCTGTACCTCTCGGGCGGAAGTGAAACGTCTGCAGCGATCGATTCAGATGACATCCTTCGCTCCGCACGCGAGCTCAAGGCCCAGCTGGTAAAAGAAGATCGCCGAGAAGCGGCCGAGATTGCCGATGCGCTTCTCGATCAGGTCAATGAGCTGTCTGCGCAGAAGGATGCGCCGCAGCTCGATGCGTTGAAGCTGATCAAGGAATTGTCCATGGGCGCATATGCCGCCTACGCCAACGGGGAATCCCTAGAGCGATCGCGCGATGAAATCGACCGGACAGTTGGAAACCTCCGCAAGCGGTTGAAGGCGAGGGCGGACGAAACCCGCCGTAAAGCCGAGCAGGCTGCTGCAGAAGCCCAGCTAGAGGGCACTGGTCAAGACGAGCCGGCTGAGCTAAAACGCGCCGCCATGTAGCTGTTGCGCGCTTCATGCGCGTTTCAGCCCAAGGCAATCGGCGAGTTCCATGACAACTGTACTACTCATTATTCAGCTTCTGGTCGCAATCGGCCTGACCGTTGTGATCCTCATGCAGCGCTCCGAGGGCGGGGCACTGGGGATTGGTGGCGGTCCTGGCGGAATGATGAGCGGTCGCGGCGCGGCCAATCTGCTGACGCGGACGACCATGTTCCTGGCTGCGGTCTTTATCGCGAACTCGATTGCCCTGGCGGTCCTCACAGGCGTTGGCGGCGAGGAGGCAAGCGTCTTCGACCAGGTGCCTGAGGCCGGCCAGCCATTATTCCCGACGGATGAGGAAACCAGCAATCCGGTCCCGACCGACGGATAGTTTTCCACCCTCGCGTCAATTAATCTCATCTTGCGTCTTTCGGCGCGACCGAATCTCGGATAATCAGACGGCCCATGCCGCGTTATATTTTCATCACCGGCGGCGTGGTCTCCTCTCTTGGAAAAGGCCTCGCCTCCGCCGCCATGGGTGCTCTGCTTCAGGCCAGGGGCTATTCAGTCCGCCTGCGCAAGCTGGACCCTTATCTTAATGTCGATCCCGGGACGATGTCGCCCTACCAGCATGGCGAATGCTATGTGACGGATGATGGAGCGGAGACCGATCTCGATCTCGGCCACTATGAGCGTTTCACCGGTGTGCCGGCGAGCCAGTCCGACAATATTACGACCGGGCGGATTTATCAGCGCATCATCGAGCGCGAGCGTCGCGGTGACTATCTCGGCGCCACCGTGCAGGTAATTCCGCACGTGACCGATCAGATCAAGCAATTCGTCTTGTCCGATGCTGGCGAAGTGGATTTCGTACTGTGCGAGATCGGCGGGACGGTGGGTGATATCGAAGGCTTGCCATTTTTCGAAGCCATTCGACAGCTTGGACAGGAGCTGGGTCGCGAAAACGCCGTCTTCGTGCATGTGACATTGCTGCCTTTCATCAAGGCAGCTGGCGAAATGAAGACCAAGCCGACCCAGCACTCCGTCAAGGAATTGCGCTCGATCGGTATTCAGCCGGATATTCTCCTGTGCCGCTGCGAGATCCCGATTTTGCCGAGTGACAAGCGCAAGATCGGCCAGTTCTGTAACGTCAAGCAAAGCGCGGTTATTGAAGGGCGCGATGCCGCGTCGCTCTATGACGTACCCTTGGAGTATCATCGCCAGGGTCTCGATCGCGAGGTCCTGCGCTGTTTCGGTCTGGAAGACGCTCCTGAGCCGGACCTGTCGCGCTGGGAGGGGATTTCAGAGACAATCGCCAACCCGGATGGCGAGGTCACGATCGGTATTGTCGGCAAGTATGTCGGCCTTCTGGATGCGTATAAGTCCCTGATTGAGGCATTGCATCACGGCGGAATAGCGAATGGCGTCAAGGTCAAGCTGAAATGGCTTGATAGTGAGCAGTTCGAGCAGGACGATCCCTATGAGCCGCTCGAAGACGTGCATGCGGTCCTTGTGCCGGGCGGATTTGGCGAGCGTGGAGCCGAAGGCAAGATCGCCGCGGTGAAATTCGCGCGCGAGCGCAAAGTGCCATTCTTCGGGATTTGCTACGGCATGCAAATGGCGGTGCTCGATGCGGCGCGGAATCTGGCTGGCGTCAGCAATGCCGTATCCTCCGAGTTTGAGGCCGAAGGTGAGCATGTGGTTGGCCTTTTGACCGAATGGACACGCGGCAATGAGGTGGAGACCCGGCGTGCCGATGGCGATATGGGCGGAACCATGCGCCTGGGTGCCTATCCGGCAGTGCTCGCAGAGGGGTCGCGTATTCGCGAGATTTATGGCGCAGCGCATATTGAGGAACGGCACCGTCACCGGTTTGAGGTCAATGTCGCCTATCGCGAGCGTCTTGAGGCTGCCGGCCTCAAATTCTCGGGCCTGTCACCGGATGGGATCCTGCCGGAAATCGTTGAGATTGAAGACCACCCATGGTTCATCGGTGTTCAATTCCATCCGGAATTGAAATCACGTCCCTTCGAGCCGCACCCGCTGTTTTCCAGCTTTATCGCAGCGGCATTGCATCAAAGCCGGATGGTCTGAGAAAATTCTTCTCCGGGATGCATCCATTCAGCGTCCCACGCGCATCTCATCAAAAATGGCGTAAACTCCGCCAATAGACGGTGTGCAGGAGAGAGAAATGCTCAAGGCAATCACAGGTGCTGCTCTGCTGCTGTGCGGATCCGCGTCCATGGCGCAGGATACGCAAAGCGTAGAGGTTAGCAGTTTTGACCGAATGGACGTCCGCAATGGCGTGGCGGTCCAGGTCGAGTTCGGCGGCGAGCCCGGTATTGTGCTCGAGGGCGATGCCGATGATTTTGACAAGATTGAGATCGATGTTCGCGATGGTGAGCTGGTCATCTCGCGTCAAACCCGCTGGTTCGGAAGCAATCCCGGTCTGGATGTCATTATTCGGGTATCCGGTCGGCAGGCTGACGAGATCCAGGTTCGCCGCGGTGCCAGCGCCAGGGTGACCGGACTGGATGTGGAGCGACTGGAGCTCTCAATATCGACGGGTGCAGAAGCGGCGATGTCCGGGTCATGCGGCGAGCTTGACCTCAATGTCTCCACCGGGGCCGCGATAAATGCACAGAATCTGGTCTGCCAGCGCGTGGATGTCTCTGCATCGACCGGGGCGTCTGCACGAGTGCATGCGACCGGTTATGCGCAGGCAAGTGCGGGCACTGGAGCTGCGGTCTGGGTGTTTGGCGATCCCGATGACCGCGAACTGCGCGCTTCCATGGGGGGATCCGCCCGGTTGGCGGCTTTCGAGGGCTGACCCTTCCGATACAAGGTGCCTTCCAGGCGCAGGCAATACTTGCGCTGCCCTTGTGAAGCAGGTATACGGCGCGGCTCGAACAGGCGGTGTTACACCGTCGGCACAAGAATTATCCGCAAGTGGAGAGGCTCATGGCCGTCCCTAAGAGTAAAATCACCAAGATGAAGCGCGGCTTCCGTCGTAGCCATGATGCCATCAGCAGCACGGCGTATGTCGAGGACAAGGATAGCGGCGAGCTGCGCCGCCCGCACCATGTCGACCTGAAGTCCGGCATGTATCGCGGTCGCCAGATTCTCGAGCCCAAAGACGATTAATCGACCCCGGGCCTTCGGCCCGCGTGATCGACTGTATCAAGCGCGCTTCGCACCAGCGGGGCGCGCTTCTTCATTATGTGGCTGAATCGCCCTATCTGCATAAAACTTCGGACGTTTGCGCTAACACCGACGTGCGCCTCTTGCGTCTTTGCTGCACTGCGTTATCAAGCCGCGATTATACGCCTCCGGAGAGTCCCGATATGACCGCAATCACCGATATTATCGCCCGCGAAATCCTCGATAGTCGCGGTAACCCCACGGTGGAGGTCGATGTCATGCTTGAAGATGGCAGTCTCGGCCGGGCCGCGGTGCCGTCCGGCGCCTCGACCGGGGCCCATGAGGCGGTCGAAATGCGCGATGGCGATGAGCGCTATAATGGCAAGGGCGTACAGAAGGCGGTGGATGCCGCTGAAGGCGAGATTTTTGATGCGCTGGCTGGCATGGATGCCGAAGACCAGCGGCGAATCGACGAGACCATGCTGGAACTCGACGGCACCGCCAACAAGGCGCGGCTGGGCGCCAATTCCATGCTCGGGGTTTCGCTCGCGACCGCACATGCCGCGGCCAATGCCCAGGGGCTGCCGCTTTATCGTTATATCGGCGGCTTGAATGCGCGCGTCCTGCCGACCCCGATGATGAATATCGTCAATGGTGGTGCTCATGCCGATAATCCGATCGATTTTCAGGAATTCATGATCATGCCGGTTGGCCTGCCGAGCTTCTCGGAAGCGCTGCGTTGCGGTGCCGAGATATTTCAGGCGCTCAAGACGAGTTTGAAGTCACAGGGGCTCAACACGAATGTGGGCGATGAGGGTGGATTCGCGCCAAATATCGCCACCGCTGATCAGGCCCTCGATGCCGTGATGGCAGCGATCGAGAAAGCCGGTTACACGCCGGGCGAGGATGTCGCCCTGGCGCTGGATGTCGCGTCCACGGAATTCTATAAGGATGGCCGCTACGTCCTCGAGGGCTCGGGCGAGAGTTTCGATGGCGAGGGTTTTGCCCAGTATCTCGATGAGCTGGTCGGAAAATATCCAATCATCTCAATCGAGGATGGTATGGCTGAGGATGATTGGGAGGGCTGGAAGGCTTTGACCTCCCGTCTGGATGGTCGCTGCCAGCTTGTCGGCGACGACCTCTTCGTTACCAATCCGGAACGCCTTGCGCATGGTATCGAGATTGGCGCAGGCAATGCCATTCTGGTGAAAGTCAATCAGATCGGCACCTTGTCGGAGACGCTCGACGCTGTCGATATGGCGCTGCGTTCGGGTTATGGCGCGGTTATGAGCCACCGCTCCGGCGAAACCGAGGATGCGACAATTGCCGATCTTGCCGTGGCCACGAATTGTGGACAGATCAAGACCGGTTCCCTGGCGCGTTCGGATCGAACAGCCAAGTATAATCAGCTTCTTCGCATTGAATCCCAGCTTGGCGAGACCGGTGTGTATGCTGGCGATACCGCAATCGCCACCTAGTTCTGCCAAGGTCTATCCAGTAACGCTTCCTTCACGCTGATCGCGTTTAATCACCTCAGACACAGGCAAAAGCCTGGCTTTCAGGGTGTGTGACGGTGAGCGCGATCAAGCGGTTCCTTCCCAGTTTCTTTCTGGCGGTGGTGATTGCCTATTTTGGCTATCATGCGCTGACCGGCGAACAGGGTGTTCTCAACTGGATTGTGGTCCAGAATGAGATCAATGACATGGAATCCGAGCTTGCGCTGGCCCAGCGAGAGCGGGAACGCCTCGAGGAGATCAAGGCGCGCCTGTCCAATGACAGTCTCGATATCGACTATCTCGATGAACGGGCACGGGCGGTGCTCAATGTTGCCCACCCTCGTGATTTTATCGTCGAGATCGAGCCGGATCCCTATCGCTAAACGGTCACATCGTTTCATCTGAAACCACTATTTCTATTCCCGCGCTTGCCGTGCGCCGGGAAATTCTGTTATGGCCATTTCGCCTAACAGGGAGTGCGAAGTAGTTGCTTCGTATATGAAATATGCCAGCAAAAAGCACGGCCTTCAAACCAGCGACCCAGGACCAGCTGCTCGAATACTATCGCGAAATGCTCCTTATGCGGCGTTTCGAGGAAAAGGCAGGCCAGCTTTATGGCATGGGTTTGATCGCGGGTTTCTGCCATCTCTATATAGGTCAGGAAGCCGTTGTAACCGGCGTTCAGGCGGTGCTTGAAGAGGGTGATCAGGTCATCACCGGTTATCGCGATCATGCGCACATGCTGGCTTGCGGCATGGACCCCAAAGGGGTGATGGCTGAGCTGACCGGGCGCGAGGGCGGTTATTCACGCGGCAAGGGTGGCTCCATGCACATGTTCTCCCGCGAGAAAAACTTCTATGGAGGCCATGGCATTGTCGGCGCTCAAGTGGCCTTGGGGACGGGGCTGGGCTTTGCCAATTGGTACAAGGATAATGGCAAGGTTTCGGTGGCCTATTTCGGCGATGGCGCTGCCAATCAGGGGCAGGTCTATGAAAGCTTCAACATGGCGAAGCTGTGGAATCTCCCGGTCATCTACGTGATCGAGAACAACCAGTACGCCATGGGGACCTCAGTCAAGCGGGCCTCCTCCGAAACGCACCTCTATAAGCGCGGAGCGTCTTTCGGTATCCCGGGAGAGGAAGTGGACGGCATGGATGTCGAGGCCGTTCGCAAGGCAGCACACAAGGCCGCCAAGCACGCGCGTACCGGCAAGGGCCCCTATATTCTGGAAATGAAAACCTACCGTTATCGCGGTCACTCCATGTCTGATCCGGCGAAATACCGGACCCGGGACGAGGTCGATGATGTGCGCACGCATCACGACCCGATCGACATGGTCAAAGCCAAGCTGATCGAGGCGCAAACTGCATCTGAAGATGAGCTCAAGGCGATCGACAAGGCCGTCAAGGTCATCGTCAATGAGGCGGCTGACTTCGCCAAGACGTCGCCGGAGCCGGATCCGGCCGAGCTGTATACAGATGTCCTGGTGGAGGCCTGAGCATGACACCGCAAATGAAACATTTTCTGGATGAATGGCATGGTGCTGTGAAAACGCGTGACCGGGCGCGCCTAGACGCGATCATTGCGGACGGGTGCGAGCTTTGTTCGCCTGTTGTCTGGAAGCCGACCCAGGACAAGCATTATCTGATGCATATCCTGATGGGGGTGGTGGAGACGATCGAGGGTTTCCACTATCGCGACCAATGGATCAAGGAGAATGAAATCATTCTCGAATTCGCCGGCACAGTTGATGGCAAGGGTCTCACCGCAATCGATCGCATCAGCTTGAATGATGAGGGCAAGATGATCCGGATCGAGGTGATGATGCGCCCGCTGAACACCTTGATCGAGTTTGCGACCCGCATGCGTGAACACGCCCTGCGTTACAAGCCGGAAGCGGCGAACAGCTAGTTCGGCCCCATTACAGGACGAGAAAACATGTCGATTGAAATCCTGATGCCCGCCCTGTCTCCGACCATGGAAGAGGGCACGCTTGCGCGCTGGAATATCAAGGAAGGCGATAGCGTTGAGAGCGGCGATGTCATCGCCGAAATCGAAACCGACAAGGCGACCATGGAAGTCGAAGCGGTGGAAGAGGGCGTGGTTGCCAAGCTTCTCGTCGCTGAAGGCACGGAAGGCGTGAAGGTAAATGCCGTCATCGCCATTCTTGCCGAAGACGGTGAGGATGTCGCCAGCGCCATGAATGGCGCCGCACCTGCAGCGCTCAATGGTGCTGCAGAACCGGCTGTCACACCGACACCTGCACCTGTCGTCGAGCCGGAACCGGTCGCGGTTGCGACCGCCTCGGCGCCGACCGATCCGGAAGTGCCTGCCGGCACCAGCTTTACATCAACGACGGTCCGCGATGCGCTTCGTGACGCTATGGCTGAGGAAATGCGCCGCGATGACACGGTCTTCGTGATGGGCGAAGAAGTGGCAGAGTATCAGGGCGCCTACAAGGTGACCCGGGAACTGCTGCAGGAATTTGGCCCCAAACGCGTTGTCGACACGCCGATTACCGAGCATGGCTTTGCCGGTCTCGGCGTCGGTGCGGCCTTCAATGGCTTGCGTCCGGTCGTTGAATTCATGACCTTCAACTTTGCCATGCAGGCCATCGACCATATCATCAACTCCGCCGCGAAGACGCTCTACATGTCCGGGGGCCAGATGGGCTGTCCGATTGTTTTCCGCGGGCCCAATTCCGCAGCCAGTCGCGTAGGTGCCCAGCACTCGCAGGATTATTCCGCATGGTATGGCAATGTGCCCGGGCTGAAAGTTGTCACCCCGTATGACGCGGCAGATGCCAAGGGCTTGCTGAAGGCTGCGATCCGGGATCCCAACCCGGTGGTCTTCCTCGAACACGAGCTCATCTATGGCGAAAGCTTCGACGTGCCGGATCTGGACGACTATGTCCTGCCGATTGGCAAGGCGAAGATCCGCCGCGAAGGCACGGATGTAACCATTACCGCGCATTCCCGCATGGTCGGTTTCGCCCTGGAGGCTGCGGACATCCTGGCGGCTGAGGGCATCTCGGCAGAGATCATCGATCTGCGCACTATTCGCCCGCTTGATACCGACACTGTCGTCCAGTCCGTCATGAAGACCAACCGCCTCGTGGCGGCTGAAGAGGGCTGGGGGCCGATGGGTGTCGGAGCGGAAATCGCGGCGGTGGTCACGGCGCAAGCCTTTGACTATCTCGACGCGCCGCCGGCGCGCGTTCACCAGAAAGACGTCCCGCTGCCCTATGCCGGCAATCTGGAGAAACTCTCCCTGCCGGGCACGGATGACATTGTGAAGGCGGCGAAAGCCGCCTGCTACGCGGAGTAGGATGTGACCAATTCTCCGCAAAAATCCTGGCGCCATGGTGAGTGCCACTGCGGCGAGGTCGGTTTCGCTGTGAACCTGCCGGATCATGTCGTTGCGCTATCGTGCAATTGCTCGATCTGCGCCAAGACCGGCTTTATCCACCTTATCGTGCCGAAGCCGGATTTCAGGATTGAACGCGGCGCGGAAAGCCTGACAAATTATACTTTCGGTTCGCACGAGGCGAAACACATGTTCTGCGCAAAGTGCGGGGTGAAACCATTCTATGTTCCCCGTTCCCATCCCGATGGCTGGTCGGTGAATCTGCGCTGCCTTGATGCCGACGCAGATTTGCAATTGCGTTTCGAGGAATTTGATGGCGCAAACTGGGAGAAGAATATCGACCAGATTGCGGGCTATCGGGAGGCCTAAAATGGACGAAGCAGCCGTCATTGAACAAATGGTGGAATATCAGAACATCCTGCTGCTTGGCGTGCAGGTCTTCTTCACCATTGTCTCAGCCTATGTCGTGGCGATCTGGGTGTTTCTGCGTCATGCGGGTTTTTTCCTGCGCCTTTTCTCCTTTTTCTTCCTCAGCCTCGTCCTGGGTTTTATGGGCCGTATCGCGATCGGTTCCAGCCAGGTGCATAATGGCTTCATCGCCACGCTTGAGGAGCTTGACTATACGGTCGGCCTGTCGCCGGTCGGGCAGGCAGCGCTTGCCAATTCTGCGTCCGGGCTTGACAGCGTCATCCAGCAATCGCTGGGTGGCAGCTTGGTCATTGTCTACATCGCCCTGTTTCTACTGACTTTCTTTGCACGTTCGACGCTGCGCACGCGGCCCGGCGCGCCGAACTGACGGAGCCTTAGATGCCCATCGAAATCCTGATGCCCGCCCTGTCCCCGACCATGGAGGAGGGCACGCTCGCCAAATGGAATGTCAAGGAAGGCGACAGTGTCGAAAGCGGCGATGTCATTGCCGAGATCGAGACTGACAAGGCGACGATGGAAGTCGAAGCCGTGGACGAGGGGGTCGTGGGCAAGATCCTTGTCGATGAAGGCAGTGAGGGCGTGAAGGTCAATGCCGTCATCGCTCTGCTCCTGGAAGATGGCGAGGACGCGTCCGCGCTGGAATCAGCACCCGTCGCAGCGCCTGCACCGGAAGTCGAAACCGCGTCGGTGACAGCCGAAGCCGTTGTGCCGGTGACTGAACCCGCCGCTGTACCGGCCGCGCCGCAATCCTCTGACGGCAACCGAATTAAGGCCAGCCCGCTGGCGCGCCGGATTGCCGCGAACAAGGGACTCGATCTGGCCGCACTGACCGGTTCCGGACCACAGGGCCGGATCATCAAGCGTGATGTTGAAGCCGCAAGTGCAGCGCCTGCCATCCACTCCAGCGCCAATGCGCCCGCCGCGGCTCCGCAAACCGCTGCGCCCGCGCCCGAGATCGACCAGGACGAGCCGCTCAAGGCCTATGGAATTCCTTCAGAGCGTTATGAGCTCGTCAAAGCAGACAGTATCACCAAGATTTCCGCCAAGCGCTTGACCGAGAGCTTCCGGGATATCCCGCATTTCCCGCTGACTGTGGATTGCGAAATCGATCAACTTCTCATGTTCCGTCAGCAGGTTAATGCTGCGGCAGAGAAAGAGGGTGCCAAGGTCTCCGTCAATGACATCTTGATCAAATGTTCCGGCATGGCGCTGAGCAAGGTATCAGCCGCGAACGCCTCCTGGGTCGAGGATGGCCGGATCGCCCTGCACAAGCATGCGGATGTGTCCATGGCCGTGGCCATTGAGGGCGGGCTGATTACTCCCATTGTCAAGGATGCAGATCGCAAGGGCCTGGTTGAAATCTCCCGGGAGACCAAGGATCTGGCCATGCGTGCCCGCGAGCGCAAGCTGATGCCGGAGGAATTCCAGGGCGGCACTTTCTCCCTGTCCAATCTCGGCATGTTTGGAGTCAAAAGCTTTGCCTCCATTATCAATCCGCCTCAGGGCATGATCATGTCGGTTGGCGCCGGTGAGCAACGCGCCGTCGTCAAGGACGGGGCCCTGGCTATCGCGACTGTAATGACCGTGACCCTGACCTGCGATCACCGCGTCGTCGACGGTGCGACAGGTGCGAAATGGCTCGCAGCCTTCAAGGGCTTCGTCGAAGACCCGATGACCATGCTGATGTAATTACGGAAGGATTGCTCCGCATTCCGCTTCCAAATGCATCACGGCATTGGCGAAAGCCTCACCCATATCCAGATAGCCTTGCGTGTCATAATGCCAGGCATCATCAGAGTGCGTGTAGCTCTCGATCTCCGTAACATAGGCGGCACACGCATCTTGCTCGACCCAGTTTTCCTGAGCTTCGAGTACGGTGTCGATATGGGGCATTAACTGGCCCGCCTCATTCATGCCGCTATCGCTGATACGCCCGATGACAACGGGCAGATCGTCACGATGGAGCGCGGCGCGAAACAGGTTCATCATCCGGTTTAAATTGCCGAAATAATCCGACGCAGTCTGCTCGCTCGTAAACGCGTCCGATTCACCCTGCATCCAGATGATCCCGGCGGGCTCGATCCTGTCAGCCTGGCCGTCGCCATTAATGTCGCGGCTCATCAGCGCGTTTCGGATGGTGGCGAGAGCATAATCATACTGATTGAAATCATCAGCGCCGCCGGCCTCGGGAAACCAGTCGCTATATCCCGCATCATTGGCCAGAGACGTCCCGCCGCGGGAATATTTGATCAGGGCAATCGGCTGATCGGTCTGCGCTGCGAGGGTCTGCCCGAAACTCAGCTCGGCACCGAAACGATCGCTGAGCGTATTCTCCACGCCATCAGTCACAAACCCGGTGCCATGACCGGGTGTCAGAGGGGTCCAAAGTCCGACACTGCCACCGGTTTCACCGTCCCAAGCGCCATTTCCGGTGAAAATATAGACATTCGGGACGGCGCCTTGGCGGTCCTCGGAGAGCTCGGCAACATGGCCATAGCCGTCCATATTGGACTGCCCGGCCAAGAAGTAGGCGCGATAGGCCTGGCTTGGTGTCTCAACGGCAGACGTGGTTGCGCACGCCGAGACCAGGCCTGCGAACGCAATCATAAGAAGACGCATCAAACTCCCCCATTTCTATTCCGGGATGAGTCTGTCGGGCCGTCCGGGTCTTGGCAATGCATCCCAATCAGATTTTGATGAATGCCAATCTCGGCCTTCCTGCAGGACGGCCACAATAACCAGTGAGGAGGACGGCCATGACAGTCAAATCTATATCCCTTGCGGAAAAGCACGCCCAGTTCGAGGAGCCCTGGTCGCCCAAGCGGATTGCCCGTCTCGACGACTATGAGGTCAAGCTCGCCAAGGGAGAGGGGAGTTTCGACTGGCACAAGCATGAGAATGAGGATGAGCTCTTTCTCATCACACGCGGGATACTGGAAATCGAGATTGAGGGTCAGGACCCGATCACGCTCGGCCCCGGTGAGTTTTGCGTTATTCCCAAGGGCGTCCGGCACCGCCCGGTCACGAAGACCGAGACGGTTCATATTCTGCTGATCGAGAAAGCCGGCGTCGTAAATACCGGAGACAACACGGACAGCGACCTGACCCAGACCATTGAGGATCTCTAGCCAAGCTTGAAGCGGGCCAGCGCCTGTTCGGCAATCTCCTTGCCCCATTCCTGGACGAAATGACCGCCATCGGCGACTTCCATCGGTTCCGGGCAATTGCGGATCAGTTTCTGCATGGCGCGCATGGCCGGCGGGCCGAGGACAGGATCCTGCATGCCGATGGCCATGAAGCTTTCTCCGGCCCAGTCCTGGCGCCAGAAGCTTGCTGCGGCCAGACCGGTGTCTACGCCCTCCATGTCCGGATCCGTCTGAACAAGGGCCGGAAAGCGGCGTACGCCCGCCTTGTATTCAGGACCGGGGAAAGGCGCGTCATAGGCCGCTGTCTCTTCCTCCGTCAAAATAGGGGTGGAGCGTTTCATCAGCGCGCCGACATTGAAATCGGGTGAATTGGCGACATAGTCCCGCCAGGCATTGAACCCGTCGCCGGCCGGTCGCCCAGTGCCCAAGGCCGTATTCATGATGATCAGGCGGGTAAAGCGATCGGCATAATCCATCGGAATTGTCAGGCCGAGCAGGCCACCCCAATCCTGGCAGACCAGGCAGACATCGCGCAAATCCATGCGTTCAAAGAAGGCTTTGAGAGCGTTGCGGTGAAAGTGGAATGTGTAGTCCGCGTCTTTCACCGGCTTGTCGGAGCGACCAAATCCGAAAAAGTCCGGCGCCACGACCCGCGCGCCCGCCGCAAGAAAGACCGGTATCATTTTGCGATAAAGGAATGACCAGCTCGGTTCTCCGTGCAGGCAGAGGAAGACCGGGGCATCGCTTTTCGGGCCCTCGTCGACATAATGCATGCGCAGGCCCTGATAGCCCGGCAAGTCTTCAAGATAATTGGCTGCGTACGGCCAATCGGGCAGGTTCTCAAAGCGATCATCCTGCGTGCGTACAGCTTCATATTGACTATCGACCCGGGTCATTTCGCCCTCCCTTTTTTGATCCTGGAAGTTTAATCAGCCCAGCCTGGCCCTGACCAGCATTGATCGATCAAAATGGTCCTGCTAGGAGGTGGTTCCTATGCGTTATTTCTATTTCGTACACGAAATTAGGGGCTTGTCATGACGACCGCAACGTTTGACGTAATTGTAATTGGGGGCGGCCCGGGCGGGTATGTCGCCGCGATCCGCGCCGCGCAGCTCGGTCTCAAGACCGCCGTGGTCGAACGTGAGCATCTAGGGGGTATTTGTCTGAATTGGGGTTGTATCCCGACCAAGGCCCTGTTGCGGACGTCAGAAGTCTATCATCTCATGCAGCATGCGGATGCGTTCGGTCTGAAGGCTGAGAAAATCGGGTATGACACTGACGCGATTGTCAAACGCTCCCGCAAAGTCGCCGGCCGCCTTTCCGGCGGGATTGGCATGTTGTTGAAGAAGAACAAGGTCACCGTCATCGACGGAGAAGCGAAACTCGCCAGGGGCGCTGATGCTCCGACCGTTATCGTGGGTTCCGACAGCTATACGGCCAAGCATGTGATCCTTGCGACCGGCGCCCGAGCGCGGACGATCCCGGCCGCCGGGCTGGAGCCGGATGGCGACAAGGTCTGGACTTACAAGGAAGCAATGACGCCCAAGACGATGCCCAAATCGATTCTGGTGATCGGCTCGGGCGCTATCGGTATCGAGTTCGCCAGCTTCTACCGCACGATGGGTGCGGAGGTCACCGTGGTCGAGATGATGGATCGGGTTCTGCCTGTCGAGGACGAGGAAATCTCAGCCTTTGCTGCCAAGTCCTTCAAGAAACAGGGCATGAATCTGGTCACGAATGCCCAGGTCGAAAAACTGGAGAAGACCGCGAACAGCGTCAAAGTCCATGTGAAGACCGCCAAGGGTAAAACCGAAATTGTCGAGGTCGAGAAAGTGATTCTCGCTATCGGCATTACAGGCAATATCGAGAATCTCGGTCTGGAATCCCTTGGTGTGAAAACTGATCGGGGCCATGTGGTGAATGATGGATATGGCCGTACCAATGTGAAGGGCCTGTATGCGATCGGGGATGTCGCAGGACCGCCCTGGCTCGCGCACAAGGCCTCGCATGAGGGTGTGATCTGCATTGAGAAGATCGCAGGTCTGTCCGTCCATCCGTTCGAGACCGGCAATATTCCCGGCTGTACCTACTGCCATCCGCAAGTGGCGTCAGTTGGCCTGACCGAAGCCAAGGCGAAGGCTGCGGGGCATGACATCAAGGTTGGCCGCTTCCCCTTTGTCGGAAATGGCAAGGCGATCGCACTTGGTGATGACCAGGGGCTGGTCAAGACCATTTTCGATGCCAAGACCGGGGAGTTACTGGGCGCCCACATGGTCGGCGCGGAAGTGACCGAGATGATCCAGGGCTATGTGGTTGCCCGTCAGCTGGAGACGACTGAGGAAGACCTGATGCACACAATCTTCCCGCATCCCACGCTCTCGGAAATGATGCACGAAAGCGTTCTGGACGCTTACGGCAAGGTCATCCACATGTAGTCAGGCGGTCATGACCGGAGCAGGGGATCGCCGCAAAAACATTCCCTGCATCCAATTTATCCGCTCCATGCATCATAGGCTCGAAAGATGCGCATATCGCGCGACAGGGAGATCTTTGATGTTTTACCGTTTGGGATTAATCGCGACGTCTGCCTTGGCGCTTTCCGCTTGCACCTATTCAACCTATGGCGCGGGGGATGAGCGGTCTGTCTCGGGCGAAGGCCTTGTCGCTTCAAGCAATATCGATGTGCCCGGCGATGCCAGTTTCGAAGGCATGATGGTCGGTGTGGACGGTTCCGTCGGTCGTGATCTCTACATGGCAGGTGCCAGCGTTCGCGGTCATGCAGATGTCGGCCGCAACCTGACCGCAGAAGGCGCGCGTGTGCGTTTTCGCGGCGATGTTGGCGGCGATGCCGAGATCGCAGCGGCGACCGCGCATCTGGACGCCGACATTGCAGGTGATTTGCTGATCCAGGGCGCGCGTTTCACCGTTGAGGGTGTTGTGCAGGGCGCCACCGAGGCGCAAGGCGCTTTCATGTTTTTCGAAGGTGATTTTCTCGGGCCGGTGACGATTGCCGGTGCGGGCGATGATGAGAGCGGCGAGGCAACGCTGTCGGGACGCTTTCTTGCCGGTGGCGAGATCTGCGCTACCGAAATCGAGATTGACCGGAATGCTCAATTCCAAGGCCAATATGCCTTTATCTCCGAGCGTGAGCCTGCCGGCCTGCCGGATGGCGCGAGTTTCGAGCTCCTGGATGGGCGAGATTGCGACCGGCTTATCGGTTCCTTCTAGTCCCGGCCTTTCACGTATTGCCATACAAAGAAAAAAAGCCCGGCCTGAGCGCCGGGCTTTTGCTTGTCTGGGCGCTATGCCTGTCCGGTTTACTCCGCCGGCTCGAGAGCCGGTTTGGCCATTGCGGCTTCTGTCATTGACTGGACATGGCCGTAATTGGTCTTGCCGGTCCCAAGGACTGGGATTTCGTCGACGACGATAATCTTCTTGGGAATAGCCAAATCCGTCACGCCGTGATTCTTGGCAAAGGCGACGAAATCTGCCCGGTCGGCTTTCTCATAGGTCGTCAGCAGAATGATTTGCCCGCCCTTGCGTTTGTCGGGCAAGGCGGCTGCAGCATGCATATCATCGGGCCAGAGCGAGGTGGCGCAATTCTCGACAACAGCGAGGGACACCATTTCACCGCCCAGTTTTGCAAAACGCTTGACCCGGCCGCGGATGGAAATGAAGCAGATCGGAAGAGC
>JBELMP010000020.1:0-23733 GCA_042095695.1 Maricaulis sp.
ATACATGCCACATCCGCTATCGTGGAGCCGCCGCTGAGAAGGCACGTGAGGTTGTTCGTCGGTTGTGCTCATTTGGCTGCGAGATGACGCTCTCATGCGCGCCGTATTATATCCCCGCCTGGCGCCCAGAGCGTGGTGATCGGTTGGCCTGGGCGGAGTCCAATGCGGTGCTGTTTGCCAATAGCGTGATCGGAGCACGGACCCTCAAGACGCCACAATTTCTCGACCTAGCCGCAGCGCTCTGCGGTTTCCTTCCTGAAACCGGCGAGCTGACGGACTGCGGTCGGCAACCGCAGATCCGTATTGATCTGAACGCCTCCGCGCGCGCCAGGCTGCGCGATCCGATCGGTTATGAACTCCTTGGGTTTTGGATCGGACAAAACTGCCAAGAACGCGTTGTTTTCGTCAGCGGGCTCGACGAAACCCCAAGTGAAATGGAGCTGAGGGCACTTTGCGCTGCTGCCGGTGTCGCGGGTGATACGCGCCTGATACATATGGAACATGTTACGCCGGAGGCTGAGATTTATGCGACGATCTCTGAAGGCGCGGATATGCCACGCAAGCTGGTAACGGGCGGCGACCTTTTGGGGGTTGCAGATCTATTGGGTCTGAAGCCGTTTGAGACAGTGGACGCGATTTTTCTTGGGGCGCCACATTACGGGATGACAGAAGTCCAGCGTCTACTGGCGCGGATCTCTGCCGGGGTGAGTTTGCGCATCCCCGTCTATATCTCGCTAGGTCGCGACACGTTGGCGGAACTCGAAGGATCCGGGGAGGCTGCTCGCCTCGCGGATGCCGGCATCGAATGTGTCGTCGATACTTGCACGTATTACAGTCCGAGCATTGCTGACTCGGCCCACCACATACTGACCGACTCGGCAAAGTGGGTGGCCTATGCCTCCGCGAACCTGAAGGCTTCAGTTTCCATTGCTTCGCTGGAAGAATGTCTCGAGGCGGCCTGCGCCGGCCAGCTTCCAGTCAGATCGGGATATTGGGATGAATGAGCAGGAAGATGACCTGACCGATCTGTTTGAGCAAACACTCGGGCATTCTGCGGCCGGACCTTGGCTACCGCTCGCTCGACCCGTCAGTTTTTGGGGCGGGTTGGCGGAGGGGACTGGCCAAATTACGGATCCATCCCATCCGCAGTATGGCGAGTATCTTATAGGGCAGGTGGTCTGGCTGCCCGGGTTTAAAGGGAGTACAGCAGGCTCGGGCGCTCTGTTGGAAGCAATTGCATCCCGGAGTGCGCCTCGCGCCATCTTGACGCCCCGTTTGGATTTGAGCCTGGTTTCAGGGGTTCTGGCGGCGAAAAGCATTGGCTGCCGAGTGCCGCTTTTGGCTCGGATCAAGGATCTAGCATTGATAGCGCGGCTGCAGTCCATTCCTGTCGGACGCCATGTCCGGATCGAGTTTGAGACAACTCTCTCTGACCAAGCTTCGCCCTTGCATTGAACGAGTGTCCCGGGGGTCTGGAGACGATCCGGGTCTCTCAATATCCCGCCCGCGCTGACGGACAGACCCGTCTCAATATCCACATTGATCACGCAGCCTTGCCGCGTGCGCGGTGAGCGTTTGCAGCAGTAGAATGACACCGGTGAACTCCAGGCTCTCCTCCAGGGACGCAAAAAGATCGCGTCGCCAGGATGAGATCCCCTCGCGGTTCGGGTCGAGATGCTTTCAAGTTTCTCGAAGGGTTGATCCCAAGCCGCCCATTGCTGCACGCTTGGGGGCATCTGCGGCGACAGGACCTGGCCGATAGACTGTTTCTGGAAAACGCTCAGACGTTGAGAATAACTGCTCATGGGAACCTCCATGAACAGTATCTCTGCATGCGCTATGCAATGTAAAGATCTATATAAAACAGTGCGTTAATTCGTCTATGGCGCAGACTGCAATCGTCTCCGCCGCATCCTGCTTTACCGATCTTTGCATTTTGCATCACTGGTCCGGAACCGATCCTGCCCGCTCCAGTTTTTTCAGGGCACGGTGATCCTCGCTCAGGCCTTTCCAAAGGCTGACACAGCAGACCAGCAGGATAATGGTGAAGGGTAGTCCTGCCGATATTGCACCGGCCTGTAATGCCTGTAGCGCTTGCGCCCCGCCACCATAGAGCAGCATGGCCGCGACCAGACCCTCCATGCTTGCCCAGAATACGCGTTGCGGAACCGGGGCGTGCAGCTTGCCACCCGCGGTGATGGAGTCGATCACCAGGGAGCCACTGTCCGATGAGGTTACAAAGAAGATGAGGATGAGCACGACGGCCATGCCGGAGGCGAGTTGGGTCCAAGGCAGGTTTTCGAGCATCTGGAAGAGGACGAGCGAAACCTCGCTGATCCCGTCGGGCAAGCTGCCGATGCCGTTCTCGGCTTGATACAGTGCGGTTTCCCCAAATGTCGTGAACCACAGAATGGTGACCACCAGCGGCACGAAAATCACAGCGAGCAGGAATTCGCGAACTGTCCGCCCCTTGGAGATGCGGGCGATGAACATGCCAACAAAGGGTGACCAGGAGATCCACCAGGCCCAGTAGAAGACCGTCCAGCCATGGAACCATTCCGTGTCATCCCGGCCAATCCAGTTGGAGAGCGGGATGAAGTCGCGCAGATAGTTGAGCGTGTTCTCGGCCACGCCGCTGGCGATAAGGGCGGTCGGCCCGGCGATCATGACGAAGACCAGAAATACGGCTGCCATGAGCATGTTGATATTGGACAGGAGTTTGACGCCGCCTTCCAGCCCGCGGACGACGGAGATGATCGCAATCGAGGTGATGAATCCGATAATGACGATCTGGAGGGTGAGGCTGGCCTCAATGCCGAAAAGAAAATCCAGGCCGCTTGCAACCTGCTGGGCACCAAGGCCAAGACTGGTGGCCAGGCCGAACAGGGTGGCAACGACGGCGAGGAGGTCAATGATGTGACCCGGCCAGCCCCAGATGCGATCACCGAGCAGGGGGTAAAAGGCCGAGCGTACGGTCAGTGGCAGGCCTTTTGAGAAGGTGAAATAGGCAAGTGCAAGACCGATAACCGCATAGATTGACCAGGCATTTATCCCCCAGTGAAACATGGTCGCACCGATTGCCAGTTCGTGCGCGCGGTCGGTCATCGGCTCCACGCCAAGCGGTGTGCCGAACCAGTTCGTATAATAGGCAAGTGGCTCTGCAGCGCCCCAGAACATCAGGCCAATCCCGATACCTGCTGAGAAGAGCATGGCAAACCAGGACTTCGTCGAGAAATCGGGCCGCGCATCCCGTCCACCAATCCGCAGCCGGCCCAGCGGTGACACGATCAGCACCATGCAGAACAGGAAAACCAGATTAACGCTTGAAACGAACAGCCAGTCGAAAGTGGCCAGCACCCAGTCCCGCGATCCCAGCAAAACGGAGGATGCTTGGTCGGGAATGATCAGGGTGGCGCTGATGAAGCCGATGACGGCGATGGCCGCGATGAAGAAAACCGGATTGTGAACATCAAGGCCGAGCAGGGAGATATTGTCCTGTCCGGTCTCATAATCGGTCTTGTAAAAACGTTTGGGCATGATCAGTCCCTGTAATCGTGCAGCGCTGGGCCCAGCGCCGCTTTGAGTGGATCGAGGTGCGCCTCATAGGGCCGCCAGGGCTCGAGCCCGGCCGTATTGATGGGGCGTCGGACCTGTTCCGAGCTCGCCGTGCGAACCGCGCGACGGGTTTGATGAAAATCGATGCAGCTCTGTTCGAAATCGAGATGGCAGAAATCGAGCAAGCGGCGAACCTGTGTCTCCAGGTCCTGCACAACATCCTCATACTGGACGCGCAGGATTTCCCCGGGAAGGACGCTGTCCCAATGACGCATCAGTGCGACATAGTCCCGATAATAAGCCCCGATTTCCTCGAGCCCGTAGGTGAATTCCTGCCCCTCGGCAAAGAGCTGTTTGAAGCCGGAGAAGCAACAATCCAGCGGTGCACGCCGCGCATCAATAATCCTGGCATTGGGCAGGATGAGTTTGATGAGGCCGATATGGCGGAAGTTATTCGGCATCTTGTCGATGAAGAAGGGCGCATCGGCGCGATGGATGCGTGTGCTTTCAATATAGTCCCGGCCCAGCGCCGCGAGATCGTCATCGCTCAGCTCGCCAAGAATCCGGGGATAGCGTTCGCGGTCAGCAAGCTTGTTGCGGCCTCTCAGCCGGTGGGCCAGCGACAGGATGTTCGGCAGCTCCAGCGTGCCGTCGACCTGGCTGTGCGATGCGAGGATCTGTTCCAGCAAGGTCGAGCCGGCCCGCGGCAGGCCGACGATGAAAATCGGATCAGGGCTGGGGTCTCCGGACTGGGCGCGGCGGGCCAGCAATTCCGGCGTGCAGTGGCGAGCCTGGGCGTCAAATTCGGCACTCATCTGGTCCGACGTATAGCGCGTCTGAATCTGTTTGAGGCGATTGCCACGCTCATAATAGGCAAAGGCTGCGTCATGCCTCTCCGCATCCTCCATTGCCTTGCCGAGGGCAAAACACAGATGGATCCGGTCCCCGTGGGCCAGGCCGGGCAGCGCTTCCGCGGCTTGCATTTTATCGCTGTCCTCGTCGGTAAAGCGATAGGTCTTCAGGTTGGCAAGTCCATACCAGGCATCGCCATGTGCCGGTTGGGCCGTGATGGCGGATCGGTAGGACGCAATGGCGTCCTCCTGCCGTCCCATTGTCTTGAGTGCATGACCACGCGAGGTGAGGGTTAGAGGGTCAGCCGGTGTGTTCGCCAATATGGTGTCAAACAATTCCAGTGCGCGCTCATAGGCGCCGGTCTGCATGCTTTCGATGGCAAGATGGGATATGAAAAGCGGATTGGATGGGTCGCGCTCATAAAGCGCTTGAGCTTCTTCAAGCGCCCGTTGGAATTTTTGCCGCTTGCGCAGGACCTGGATGTAATCGAGGCGTAGCTGAACCGTCTCCGGTTCAAAACTGATCGCGCTCTCCAGCAGAAACTCGGCATCGTCCAGAATGCCCAGCTGAACGCCGATCTCGGCCAGCAAACGCATCGCTTCCACATGTTGCGGATTGCGTTGCAGGAAGGACCGGCAAAGCGTTTCGGCCTTGATCAGCTTGCCTTCCGCGAGAAGATTGGTGACTGACAGCACTTCCTCGGGAAGGTGTTTGAGCCGCTCAGACTGAGCGTGTGCGATGCCAGCTCCGGCGGCATCGCCGGACGCGTTGAGCAGGTCAGCCTGTGCGTCCCAGGCGGCTATGAGCGCGGGATTGAAACGGGTGGCCAACTGGTAGGCCTTGATCGCCTCTTCGCCGCGGCCGAGCTGGCGCAGAAGATGTCCCTCTTCCTGATAGGCGCGCCCGAATTCCGGTTGGAGTGTTTTGAGGTGTTGCAGCCTTTCGCTGCTCAGCGATGCGTCACCGCGATAGCGCGCGCAGACCGCTGCTGCGTATAGCGCGTCGGCATTGTCTGGATCGCTGGCCAGCAGCGTGCGGAGCTCGGCTTCTGCCTCATCGAGCCGCCCTGCCATCATGGCACGCTGTGCATGCTTGATCGACTGTGCGGTGTCTGTCTCGACTGCGGCCACGCAAGGCTCCTGAAAAGTATGGGAAGTGTATCGGCTGATACACTTCCCATCGCATGTTAAACGGCTGAAGCGGGAGGTCTAGAAGTCCACACCGGCGCGCACACCCCAGGTGCGCGGGCGCGCGACGGTTACCCGCTCGCGGTCAAAGACAAAGTTATTGCTCATCTCTGCGCGTTCATCGGTCAGATTATCGACGAACAGCTCGACCCGCCAATTGTCCTGGGACACGCCGGTTGAGAAATGAGCCATGGTGTAGCCGTCAATGGTCGCCTTGTTGATCTCGATGACATCACTGATGCTGTCATCGGAATGCACGATTTGCGGCTGCACATGGGCAAGCCAGCCATTGTCCAGATCCCACTCGTACCGCGCACGAAGATTAGCCTGGAAACCCGGTGCGAAGGCGAGCTCAGTGCCGGCCACCACATCATTGGTCGGTGTCAGAACTTCCGTAATCTCGGTGTCGAGGATCGAGAATGCGCCGGCCACGATCAGGCCTGGCATCGCCTCGGGCGCCCAGGTCACATCGCCTTCAATACCGCGGATCTCTGCATTGGCTGCATTATCCGAGAAGAAGAGATTGGTGATCGACGGGTCGAAAATCGTGGTCTGGAGATTTTCGATCTCTACGAAAAAGGCCGAGCCATTGAAGCGCAGCGTATTGTCGAAGAGGTCAGTCTTCCAGCCGAACTCGTAATTCTGCACATCATCGGTGTCGAGCGCGTAGGGGACCGTATAGCCGTTCGGTCCGGCCGTGCCACCCGGGCGATTCAACAGGCCAGGGCGGAAACCCTCCGAATACGTTGCGTAGAAGAGCAGGTTATCTGCCGGCGTCCAGGTTCCCGTCACCTTCATGATGACGCCATCGGTTGCCGCCGTGTCCGGTGCTCCGACCGCATTACCCGGGGCAAATTGCGCCGAGATATTTGTACCGAAGGCCTGGGCGTCGGTCGCGGCCCCGAGATTGAAGAAGGAGCCGTTGGCTGAGCCCTCGAAATCCACCTCGATGTCATAATGACGGGCACCGACCGTGATCGCGAACTGGTCCGTCAGATCATAGGTCAGCTCACCAAAGAAGCCGACCTGCTCATCGGTACGCAGGATGTCATTGCGGAAGATCACGCCGGCCGGGAAGGGGCCGGGATCGCTGAAATAACCCGGCGATGCATTGCCAACCTCGCCGGTCACCGCGGTATTGGTCAGCGGGTAATTCGGGCCGAAGCCGATCACCCCGTTGAAGCCGACAACAAATTCCGATCCCGGATAGGTGAAGTCGTTCAATTCCGTCAATTCAAGGCTGGAATAGAAGACGCCTGCGGTCAGACGCCAGCGATTGTCCTCGGGCGTGTTGAAACGGAATTCATGGGTCTCAACGGTGGTCTCGGTGAGGCTGTCCACATAAAGGTTCGGGGCCTGGCAGGTGCCCGTCGGGCCCGCGGCGCCGGGATATGAGACCGAGCCATCACAGACATAATAAGGCAGATACTGACCGACGAAGAGATAGTCAGTGTAGTCGACCGTCTGGCTGGTCTCGCGGTCCGTATAGGCGCCGGTATAGACGATATCGAGCATGCCCAGACGGCCCTCGAGCGTCCAGCTGGTATTGGAGAATTCGTCATCGATATGATCGTCCGCATAACGCTGGATTTCCAGATCATCGAGATCGGGGTCTTCAAAGAAGACGCCCTCTGATTCCATTTGCTGGCGCGTGTGGCTGACCAGCAAGCTCCAATCGCCGTCGAACTCGTACAATCCGCTGATGCGGAAGCCATTATAGCTCGTGTCGTTGAAGTCCTCCTCGAGGAAGGCGGTGTTGTCGGCCTGCACGAATGTGACATTCGACAAATCAGCGCCGGCCTGGAAGCCTTCGCGGATGGCACTTACTGCAACACCATTGTCACGCACGGTGCCGGCGGAGCGGAAACGGGCCGATTCAGACACGTCGATCGTGCCCGCGACATTGTCGATATAACCGCCCTGGCTGTCGGAATAGAAGACGCCGCGAACCGCGAAATTCTCGCTGACCGGAAGGTTGATCACACCTTCGACCTTATTGCTCATTTCGCCGCCTTCGGTGAAGGACGTGCCGAAATTCGCCGAGCCCTCAAACGCGCCAAGAACCGGGCGATTGGTGATCAGGCGGACCGTGCCGGCCTGGGAGCTGGACCCGAACAGCGTTCCTTGCGGTCCGGGCAGGACTTCGATGCGCTGCAGGTCGGCCGCGTAGACATCCAGGTTCCGGCCCGGCTGGGCGAGCGGTTGTTCATCGAGGTAGAAGGCGACATTCGGTGCGAGACCTGCGACGCCGGCTGTTGTCAGATTCGGGGTCGTTGAGGCAAGGCCGCGAATGTAGATCGTGCTCTGACCGGGTCCGGAGCCACCGGCGGTGACACCCGGCAATTGCTGAAGATAATCGGTAAAGACATCGACGCGCAGCTCTTCCAGCGCGCGTTCTGGCATCGCGTTGACCGCAACCGGAATATCCTGCGCGGATTGTTCGCGCTTGGTGGCCGTAACGGTGATTTGCTCCATGCCCTGGGCCAGCGACGTGCCGGTTCCGACGAGCGTGACCGAGGCTGCTGCAAGGATGGTGGACGCGAGCGCGCGTTGTTTAAACATGATGGTATTGGACCCTTCGAACTCTGAGAATGGCTCGGGTCTAGGTCAAGATTAATGAAATATCTAGGGCGCTTAGATGTCGAAGGATTGGCTCATCCTCGCATGAATGAGATTCAACCAAGTTAAGTTTATTAATTACAGTGAGTTGCGGGATAGTGACGAATTTGCAACAGAGGCGAAGTGATCTCCGGTCTAACCACAAATCGGCTGTTCCAGAAAATAAGTATAGAGTTCAAATTAGAATCTGTGACGCCGATGGGCGTTCAGAATGATTGAGCGGATTATGCCAGTGCCTGACTCCGATGACTTCAAAGCAAAGCCTATCTCTGGCGGGATGCGCGGGATCGAACCCCAAAGGCTTGATGTCCCGAGCCATTTGGCGGAACAATCACCCATGACCGATCATGACGACATTCTGATTGCCCTGCGTCGCATCACGCGCGCCATTGATCTTCAGTCCAAGAAGCTGATGAAAAAAGCTGGTCTGACGGCGCCGCAACTCGTTGTCATGCAGGCATTGCGCAAGCACGGGCAGATGTCCCCGTCATTGCTGGCGAAAACCGTCTCGCTTTCGCAAGCGACGATCACGACTATTCTCGACCGGCTGGTCAAGCAGGAGCTGGTGCGCCGGGACCGTTCGGCAACCGATAAGCGCGTTGTTCTGGCCTGTCTCACCGATGCCGGATTGAAGACGGCGGAGGCGGCGCCTGAATTGTTGCAGTCCGGCTTCCTGAGAGAGTTCCGAAAACTGCAGGACTGGGAGCGGGGCATGCTTGTCGCATCGCTCCAGCGGATTGCGGAATTAATGGATGCCGAGGATCTTGATGCCTCGCCCATTCTGGAAACCGGCGAGCTGGCCGAACCGCCCACTGGCGACTAGGCGAGGCGGGCGCCGTCCGGCGCATCTGCATCCGGTCTGGCGAGGACGATCGCGCCGTTCTCATCGGGAAAGCCGAGCACCAGCACTTCTGAACGAACCGGACCGATCTGGCGGGGCGGAAAATTCACCACGGCCATGACCCGGGTGCCAATCAGGCGCTCCGGCAGGTAATGAACGGTGATCTGCGCCGCACTCCGCTTGACCCCGACCGCCGGCCCGAAATCAATGCGCAGCTTGTAGGCCGGATTGCGGGCCTCGGGAAAAGTCTCGGCCTCGATGATCGTCCCCAGGCGGATATCCACCTTCAGGAAATCGTCAAAGCTGATTACGTCGGCGGGCGGTGATGCGGGGTCGTGAGTCAGATGCATAAGCTCACTATCCAATCGGCCTGCGAGCGATGCAAGCACGAGATTACGAGTACCGCAGTCATGGAAGCCGACGCTGGATATGGAGCAGCTTATAGGCGATACACGGTGTTCAAACTCTTCTGTATCGGGAGCAAGAAATCGGAGGCGTCATGACCGCATCCCAAATCGCAATGACGCTTTTGACCTGCGCCGCCTTTATGGGGCTTGTGGCCTGGTGGTCCTTTCGACAGGCTCGCGGCGAGCTCGAGACTCGGGATGGCTATTTTCTTGCGGGACGGCGTTTGGGCGGCCTGTTTATCGCCGGATCCTTGTTACTGACGAACCTGTCTGCCGAGCAGCTGATTGGATTGAACGGCTCGGCCTATGGCTATGACATGTCGAGCATGGCCTGGGAGGTCACAGCGGCCGTCGCGACGGTGGCGATGGCGCTCATTTTTCTCCCGCGATATCTGACCAGCGCATTCACGACCCTGCCGGAATTTCTGGCCAGTCGCTTTGATGGCGATGTGCGCAGGCTTTCCGTGATCCTGTTCATGCTTGGCTATGGTCTGGTGACCATTCCCTCCATTCTCTATTCCGGATCGATCGCCGTCATTCGCCTGTTCGACATTCCCGGGCTTTTTGGACTGTCACAGTTCCAGGCCCTGGTGGTGACCGTCTTTGTCATCGGCGTATTTGGATCGCTCTACGCTGTGTTTGGCGGGCTTAAGGCGGTCGCGGTGTCAGATACGCTCAATGGCGTCGGTTTGCTGATTGTCGGAATTCTTGCCCCGGTGCTTGGCCTGATCGCACTGGGTGGAGGGAGTTTCCTTGAGGGTGTTTCGATCCTGGCTTCAACCCATCCGGAAAAACTGAACGCGATTGGCGGTGAGAGTTCGCCCATTCCCTTCGGTACGATCTTTACCGGGATGATTTTTGCCAATCTCTTCTATTGGTGCGCCAATCAATATGTGATCCAGCGCACGCTGGCCGCGCGCAATCTTGCCGAAGGACAAAAGGGTGTCTTGCTGTCCGGCTTCTTCAAGATCCTGGTGCCATTCTTCATGATGATCCCCGGGGTCATCGCCTTCCATCTCTACGGGCCCGGGCTGACAAGTATAGATGAGGCCTATCCGCGCCTGATCCGCGACGTGTTTCCCATTTGGCTTATGGGATTCTTTTTGGCGGTTCTGTTCGGAGCGGTGTTCTCCTCGTTCAATTCGCTGCTCAACAGCGCAGCGACAATGTTCACGCTGGATGTTTATGCCCCGCTTCGCAAACAGCCCTTGACCGACCGTCAATCGGTCCGCATCGCGATGATTGCCGGGATTGTCATCGCGCTTTTTTCTTTCGCGGTCGCACCATTGCTGTGGTTCGCTCCGGAAGGGCTCTGGCAGATCATCCGGATCTTCACAGGCTTCTACAATATTCCGATCGTCGCCATCGTGCTGGTGGGGCTCTTTGCCCGGCATACGCCTGCCATCGCCGCGAAAATCGTGATCGTCTTCCACGTTATCGCCTATGGCGTTCTGAAGTTTCTGCTGGCCGAGATCGTCACCCTGCATTTCCTGCACATCTATGCGATTCTCTTCGTGATTGAAGTGGCTATAATGCTGGTGGCGGGGCGCATTGCTCCGCGGCCAACGCCCTGGACATTGGAGAACCGGGCGCAGGTGGACCTCACGCCCTGGCGGTTCGCCCGTCCGGCCGCTTTTACCCTGCTTTCGCTGGTGGTGGCCCTCTATCTGATCTTCTCTCCGGTGGGTCTGGCGAGCGGAGAAATCGGGGCCAGCTTCACCCTCGCCATTGGTGGGCTGGTGCTTGCCAATCTGATCGTCTGGGCCCAGGGGCTGCGAGGTTCGAAAGTCGGCGCCGAGTAACCGGTGCCATGGCGTGTTTGCTGGCTGTGAATCTCATCGCACATCGCTTGCTCTTCAAGGCGCGGCGCTACATCTTGACCCGGTATGAGTAAGGGGCAGGCATGCAGACGAATCTGACCGGGCGGGCGCGTTCAATCTTCCGTCGTGAACATGACAAGCCGGATGGAAGGACGCTGTATCTATACGGCTATGCTCCGCACTCGGGCGAGCCTGGGCCGGAATTCGAAGACCCTGTCGCCTCCGGTTCGGAAATGCGGTTTCATCCGCTGCGGCAGGAATGGTCGGTTTATTCGCCCCACCGGCAATCGCGGACCTTTAAACCATCCAAGGCCGCCAATCCGCTGGCACCGGCCCAGCCCGGCGGTCCAATAACCGAGATCCCCTTTGCTGATTTCGAGCTCGCAGTCTTCGGCAATCGTTTCCCCAGCCTGCACCCGTCCGCACCCGAGCCGGGCGTGGCCGCCTGGCAGAACAGATCCGCGCGCGGCGATGCCGAGGTAATTGTCTTCTCCTCTGATGATAGCGGCTCGCTCGCGACGCTGGGGCAAGAGCGGCGCATTCTTTTGATCGAGGCTCTGATCGATCGCTATCACCATCATTTCGACGCTGGCGCGGCTTATATCCTGCCGTTCGAGAATCGCGGTGAAGCTGTTGGTGTGACCCTCAGTCATCCACACGGGCAGATTTATGTTTTCCCCATCATCCCGGAACCGCAAAGACGCGCTGAAGCGGCCTTCGCCGCTGGCTATGACCTGGAGGCGGAACGCCAGGCCTGGGGCGCTGAGTATGCGATTGCAGAGCGCAAGGGCGTGCATGCTTACTGTCCGCCCTTTGCCCGTTTTCCCTACGAAGTGTGGCTGTCGGCTCGCTCCCGCTGTGCCGGGCCCTGGGCGATGACGGGTGAGGAGGTTGAGGGGCTGGCGGAGCTTCTGGGCGATATTGTCGGTCGCTATGATCAGCTGTTTGATCAGCCCATGCCCTATATGATGAGCTTCCAGGCGGCACCGGTGCGTGAAAGCGAGACCTTTCAGTTCACCGTTCAGTTTTACCCGATCATGCGCGCAGCCGGTCGGTTGAAGTATCTGGCCGGGGTGGAGCAGTCGACCGGTGTCTTCACGGTCGATATCGATCCGGCAAATGCCGCGCGGGCCCTGCGAGCGGCGGGATGAGCCTGCAAAGCTGGACACCCGGCCGCGTCAATCTGATTGGCGAATGGATTGATTTCAATGGCGGATTGGTGCTGCCGGCCGCGCTTCCTCTGGGCATTGATGTAACGGCGCAGCCAAACGCATCTGCTATGGATTCTGTCCGCTCGGCCCATTTCGACGGGCGTGCCACCGCGTCTCTTGACAGTCGCGCGCGCGGTCACTGGTCCGACTATGTGTTCGGCGCCCTGCAGTGCGGTCGGGCCCAGGGCTGGTTCACGAATGGTGTCGATATCACCATCAACAGCAACCTGCCCGCCGGGGCCGGTGTCTCCTCCTCCGCTGCGGTGACGGTCGGGGTCCTGCGGGCGCTCGCTCCCGCGACTGTGTCCTCCAAGGATATCGCTCTGCTGGCCCAGCAGATCGAACATGAATTCATCGGCGTGCCTTGCGGCATCATGGATCAGATGGCGGTTGCCGAGGCCGGTCCGGGCGAGGCGATCGCGCTTGATACACGCATGGTCGAGTTCGAACGACTCGCGATACCGAGCGGATGGCGATTTGCGGTTCTGCATTCCGGCGTTGAACGCCAGCTGGCTGGCGGCCAGTACAAGGCACGTCGTGAAGCCTGCCTCGATGCTGCGCGCCAACTTGATGTCGCCTATCTTTGCGATGCATCGGACCTCGCCAAACTCCCTGATGCGCTTTTGCCGGTGGCGCGGCATGTCGTTGGCGAAAATGCACGCACCCGAGACGCGATCGCCGCGATGAAGGGCGGCGATGCGCCGGCCTTCGGTCGTTTGATGACGCAGTCGCATGTGTCTCTCAGGGATGATTTCGCCGTGTCGACCCCTGAGGTGGATGCGCTGGTGGACCAGGCGCTGCGTGCCGGGGCCGTTGGTGCGCGAATAACCGGAGCGGGCTTTGGTGGCTGCATTGTCGCACTTTTGACGGAGGCGTCGCCGCGCGATTGGGAGGCCCGCATCCTTGCCTCGAATGGCGAAGCGCGCCCAATCTGTGTGATCGGAGAGCTGGCCGGGGAGGCGGACGTCGCGAAATGAAAATTCTGGTACTCGGGGGCGCGGGCTATATCGGTTCCCACGCCTGCAAGCTGATTGCTGAACGAGGCGATACCCCCGTCGTCTACGACAATTTCTCGGCGGGTCATCGGGACTTTGTGAAGTGGGGGCCACTGGTCGAGGGCGATATTCGTGACCCGGATCGGCTCGATGAAGCGTTTCGCACCCATCAGCCGGAGGCTGTCCTTCACTTCGCCGCCTCAATCGAAGTCGGTATTGGCGAGCGTGAACCCCTGGCCTTCTGGCAGAATAATGTCGCCGGCGCCCTGACTGTGATTGACCGCATGCTGGCGAATGAGTGTCGGAATTTTGTGTTCTCCTCGACCTGTGCGGTTTATGGGCAACCATCTCACCTGCCGATTGCCGAGAGTGAAAGCCGCAAGCCTGGCAATGTATATGGCCGGACAAAGCTGACGATTGAACATGTGCTGGAAGATCTCAGCCGGGTTGGTGAGCTCCGCTATGCCGCATTGCGCTATTTCAATGCGGCCGGTGCCACGCCCACTGCGGAAATTGGCGAAAAACATGACCCGGAGACGCATCTCATCCCGAATGCGCTGAAGGCCGCGGCCGGGCTCCTCGATCAATTCATGTTGTTCGGTGAGGATTACGACACGCCGGATGGCAGCTGTGTGCGTGATTTCATCCATGTCGACGATCTCGCCGCGGGCCATCTCGCCGCAATTGACCGGTTTCAATCAACGCATGAAAGCTTCGCCTGTAATCTGGGCACGGGTGTCGGCACATCGGTCAAGGAGGTGATCGCAGCGGTGGAGCGTGTGACCGGGCTGGAGATCCCGCTCAGCTGCCATCCGCGCCGTGAGGGAGATGCTGCCGAGCTTTATTCTGATACGCGCCTGTCCAAATCCCTTCTCGACTTTACCCCTGCGCGCTCCGACATCGAAACCATTGTCGCGGATGCGTGGCGTTTCCATCAGAAGGACTGGGGACTCTGAGCTTTCGTATTGCAGGCCAGACCCGGTCACTGATCATTGACCAGGGCGAAGACGGGCTGGCCCACCTGGTCTGGTTCGGCCCTGTGGCTGATGAAGCCATGCGCGCGGAACCCGCTTTCAAGCGCTTGCCCGCCAGCCCCGATGTGCCGGTCGGACCGGCACTTCTGCCCGAAGCCGGGCGAGGCTTTCATGGCGTGGCGCAGGTTGACGCCCACTGCACGGTATCGCGTCGCCGATCGCGATTGCAGGACTTCCAGATCGTCCAGCAAGAAGACGCCATCGCCGTCGAGGGGCGTGATCGGGATCTGGGCATGCGGACGACCACGCAGCTGCGTTTTGAAGGTGACCTGCTTGTGGTGACGACAAGTCTTACCCATGAGGGCAGTCAACCTCTTGATGTCACCCGGATCGCCAGTGCCTTGCTCCCGGCTCCGGACTGGGCTGATACGGTGATGACACAATCGGGGGCGTGGGGGCGCGAAGGGCAGGCGGAATGCCGGGCCTGGCGCGCGGGTCGTGTCGAGCAGGCCGGACGGGGTGGCCGTCCCGGTTTTGACGGCGGCCCGACACTTAGCCTGTGTGAAGCGGCAACCAATGAATTGTCCGGCCGGGCCATGACCGTGCATCTGGCCTGGAGCGGCCCGTTCCGCTTGGCCTGCGAACGCGCCACCGATGGGAGCGGCCAGGTTCTCGCCGAACGCTTGCTTGCTCCGGGCGAAGTTCGCTTGCAGCCCGGCGAGCAGCTGGAACTGCCTGCGGCCTGGATCGCGCTCTCCGATACCGGCTGGACTGGCGTCTCCCACCTTTTCCATGGGGCGATCCGGTCCGCGGCGCCGGCGCGCCGGCGGCTTGTCCATTTCAACACATGGGAGGCCCGTTATTTCGACTTCGATCTCGCCTCCTGCCAGGATCTCGCGCGCTCCGCTGCCAGCCTGGGCGTGGAGCGCTTCGTGCTCGACGATGGCTGGTTCAAGGGGCGACGCGATGACCGGACAAGCCTGGGCGACTGGACGGTCGACCCGTTGCCATTCCCGGACGGTTTGCAGCCCCTGATCGATACGGTTCACGCTCAAGGCATGCGCTTTGGCCTTTGGGTCGAACCGGAAATGGTTAGCCCTGACAGCGACCTTTATCGCGCGCATCCCGACTGGGTGCTCGGCTATCCGGATCCGGATCTGGCGACGGGCCGCAATCAGCTGGTGCTGGATTTGAGCCTGCCGGAGGCGTCGGACTTTGTGTTCAACGCCTTGTCCGCTCTGCTTGAATCCTATCCGATCGACTATCTCAAATGGGATTGTAATCGCGACCTCTACCCGGCGAGCCGGGGCGGTGTGGAACGGGCGGGAGCACAGACACAAGCGCTCTATGCCTTGCTCGCCCGGCTTCGCGCCGCGCATCCGGTTGAAATAGAGAGCTGTGCGAGTGGCGGGGGCCGGATTGATGCCGGTATCGCGCGCCATACGGACCGGTTTTGGGCGAGTGACGCCACCGATGCGATTGATCGCTTGCGGATCCAGCGCAGCGCCAGCCTGATCATGCCCGTCGAGCGCCTGGGTGCCCATGTTGGGCCGAGCCCCAATCCGATGACCGGCCGGCCGGTTCCGATGGCATTCCGGGTGTTGTCCGCCTTCTTCGGGCATTTCGGTGTCGAGGCAGATCCGGACCGGTTGAATGCGGAAGACGCCGATGTCCTCAGGCGGGGTATCCAGCAGTACAAGCTGCATCGCGACTGGATGCTAACCGGGGATCTGATACGGCTCGAAGCGCCGGATTTCGACCCTGATATCCAAATGCTGATCGGCGAGGATCAGGCCATGCTTCGGATCATGCGCATCGAAACGCCGCCGCGTCCGCTGACGCGAAGTCTTCGCCTCGCGGGCCTCGACCCGAGGGCTGATTATGATCTCACCGAGATCGTCCTGTCTGGCGAGGCAGCACGCTGGCCGATTGGCAGATATCCTGGTGCCGGTCTGATGCGAGAAGGGCTGGACCTTGACCCGGGACGGGCCCTGTCGGGGCGTCTTATCCATCTTGAAAGGGCAGGCTGATGCATTTGGGCGTTTGCTATTATCCGGAACACTGGCCGGAAGCGCGATGGGCAAAGGATGCGCGCCAGATGGCGCAGCTTGGGCTGACCCGCGTGCGTATCGGTGAATTCGCCTGGTCGCGCTACGAACCGGAGCCGGGGCAGTATGACTGGGCCTGGCTCGACCGGGCAATCGAGACCCTGCATGCCGAAGGGCTGGGCATCATTCTCGGCACGCCGACCGCAACGCCGCCGAAATGGCTGGTCGATCGCATGCCGGATATGCTCGCCCGCGATCCCCATGGACGGCCGCGCCGTTTCGGGTCCCGCCGCCATTATTGTTTCTCCCATCAGGGCTATCGCGCCGAATGCCGCCGGATCGTAACCGCGATGGCCCAGCGCTATGGCGCGCATCCGGGCATTGTCATGTGGCAGACGGATAATGAATACGGGTGTCACGACACGGTGGAAAGCTACTCCCTCGCCGCCCAGGCCGGGTTTCGAGCATGGCTGGGCGAACGCTATGGCTCGATAGATGCGCTCAATACGGCCTGGGGCAACGTCTTCTGGAGTCAGGAATATCGGAGTTTCGACGAGATCGATGCGCCGGCCGCAACCGTCACCGAGGCCAATCCGTCGCATCGTCTGGACTATCAGCGATATTGCTCCGACCAGGTCGTCAGCTTCAATCGTGAACAGGTCGACATTATCCGCCGGCACTCACCCGGTCGCGAGATTACCCATAATTTCATGGGCGGGTTTACGCGCTTTGATCATCACAAGGTCGGGGCGGATCTGGATCTGGCCACCTGGGACAGCTACCCTCTCGGCTTCCTGGAGCTGAGCCCTGTTCCCGATACTTTGAAGAACCATTGGCTCCGCCAGGGCAATCCGGATTTCCAGGCGTTTCATCACGACCTCTATCGCGGTTGCTCGCCCAAATGGGGAGTGATGGAACAACAGCCCGGCCCGGTGAACTGGGCGCCTTACAATCCAGCCCCGCTGCCCGGCATGGTCCGGCTCTGGTCGCTCGAGGCCATTGCACATGGGGCCGATCTGGTCAGCTGGTTCCGCTGGCGCCAGGCGCCCTTCGCCCAGGAACATATGCATGCCGGCCTGCTGAGGCCGGATGGCATGCCAGCTCCGGCCTTGGATGAAGCGGCTGATGTGGCAAGGGATCTGGCCAAACTCGGTGGGCACGCGACACGCCCGGCCGAAGTCGCCCTGATCTTCGATTATGAGGGACAGTGGACGCACATGATCCAGCCCCAGGGCGAGGGTATGGATCTGTTACGGCAAAGCCTGGAGGCCTATATGGCGTTGCGGTCGCTGGGGCTGTCCATCGATATCGTCTCGCAAACTGCCGATCTGTCGCCTTACGCCCTTGTCGTCATTCCCGGCGTGCCGACCCTCAAACCTTCGCTCATCGCGCAACTGGAAGCCGGCACGCAGACACTTCTGGTCCTGCCGCGAAGCGGTTCGAAAACCGAGACCTTCCAAATCCCCTCCGCCTTGCCGCCCGGTCCGCTTCAATCCCTGACGGGTCTGGCGGTGACACGCGTGGAGAGCCTGCGCCCGAGCGTGCAGGAAGCCGTGCATTGGGGGGACATGTCGCTTCAGATCCAGAACTGGCGTGAAACCGTGGAGCTTGATACGAGCGATCCACCGCGTGTCCATGCCGCATTCGAGGACGGGGCGCCATTCTGGGTCCAGCGTGATCGTTTCCACTATCTCGCGGGGTGGCCGGACGCTCTGTCAGCCGCGCTGGTATTCGACGCGATTGCCAAGACTGTTGGCCTGGAAACGCATGCGCTGGGTCTCAACCTGCGCCTTCGTCGGCTGGGCGAGGTGACCTTCGCCTTCAATTATGGCCTCGAGACGGAAAGCCTCGCATCGATCGCACCCGCACAGGCGAAATTCCTGCTCGGAGGTCGCGAACTGCCGCCTGCCGGTGTGTCCGCCTGGCGCGGCTAGCGCGGCATGCCCACGAATTCGGCCCGATTGCCCAGGATGATGCGATTATAGATCAGTGCGATACTGATCGACGCGATCAGCGTTATCAGCATCAGATGGATGTAGTGCAGTGGCGTCCAGGCAAAGGTGAAGACCGCATAGAGTGCGGTTCCTGACAAGACACCTGTCATCGCCGCCCCGGCCCCGACATTCCGGAACGTCAGCCCGACAATAAAGGCGGACAGGATCGGCATGGACAGCAGGCCGAAGAGTTGCTGGACCAGATTGATGATGCTTTCAGCGCTTTGATAGACGGGAACGAGTAGAATCGATGATCCCACGAAAACCAGCGTGATAATCAGATTCATGCGGGCAACATTCGGTGTCGAGTCGAAATAGCTCTCGTGGATATCGAGCACGTAGAGCGTGGTCGACGAGTTGAGCACCGAGTTGAAGCTGGTCAGCACCGCCGCTGCGATCATGGCTGCGAAAGCACCGGACAGCCAGGGCGGAAGCACTTCGGCGACGATCCGCCCATAGGCTGCATCTCCGACATCACCGAAGAGTTTATAGGCGACAATCCCGGGGATGACGACGATCGCCGGCACGATCATCAACCGGATACCCGCCGCTGCGAGAACGCCTTTCTGTGCCTCCTTCAAACTCGATGCCGCCATGGCGCGCTGGGTGATCGTCTGATTAGTGCTCCAGTAGAAGACCTGGATAAAGATCATCCCGGTCAGGAGCGTGTGCCAAGGGATGGGCGAGTCATTATCGCCAATCATGGTCAGGCGCTCAGCCGGAATTCCCGATAGATCGAAATCGATGGCCTTTAGCGCCAGGATAACAACCAGGACCGCGACCCCGAGCACGCCGACCCCGGAGATGGCGTCGGAGACCGCCACCGCGCGCAGGCCGCCGAAGATCGCATAGGCCGAGCCGATCAGCGCCAGCGGGATGGCAAAATAAAGAATCGGCCAGTCCACATTGAACATCGACTTCAAGAAGAGCGAGCCGGTGTAGAGCATGACAGGCAGGAAGACGATGATATTGCCAAGCAGAAACAGTCCCGCAATCAGCGCCCGGATATTCTTGTCATTATAGCGCTGCCCGAGCAGCTCCGTCGTCGTCCGGCAGTTATTCTTGTAATAAATCGGCAGGAAGACGAAGGCGAGGATAAGCAGTCCGGCGACCGCGGCGAGCTCCCACCAGGCCAGGAGCGCCATCTGATTGCCATTCATGCCGACCAGCTGGTCAGTCGACAGATTGGTCAGGGTGATGGACCCGGCCACGAGCACCCAGCTAAGGCTCCGACCGGCCAGAAAATATTCGCTTTCATCATCGGTCGCGGTCTTTTTCATCGCGGCGACGCGCCACCAGGTCAGCGCGCCGATCGCGAGTGTGAGTGCCGCGAAAATACCGATCTGAAGTGGATCGAGTGTCAGATTTTCTGCCATGAAATTCTCCCCTTGCGGGAAGTTGGCGGCAATTGCGGCTCGGCACAAGCCTTTGGCTCGGTTCAGGGCTTGTCGTCGTGCACCGGGTGCGCGTGGACGGAGGGGATGCGAATCTCCTCCACCATGTCCTGAACCTCGGCGGGCGGCGCCTTCGTTGCCAGCGCCACCGCGGTAGCGACCGCGAAGCTGCAGAACATGCCGACCGTGCCGAAGCCCTCCGGTGAGATGCCCAGGAACCAGTTCTCGCTCGCTCCAATCGCGATCTCCGGCAAGACACCGATCAGACCCAGGAGGCCGAGCAAAGCGAAGCCACCCGCTGCAAGGAGCAGGGATTTGGTCGACCTCTCCGGCGTCCGGGTGCCCACAAAAAGAACAAAGGCTGCGATGGCGAGGATCACCGCAAGCACGCCCATCACGATGGATGAAAAGCCGATCTTGAAGTGGATGATGTAGGCACCGGTCATCAATAGACCGATGGTCATGCCCGCAATCGCGCCTTCCTTATTCATACGCTTCCAGAAAATTCCCAGGAAGATGACCGGGAAGAAGCTTGCCGCAGCCAGGCCGAAGGCAAAGGCAACCACCGCGGCCACGAAGCCAGGCGGATAAATGCCGGCAAGAATTGCTATCAGCACGGCCCCCACGGCGGAAGAGCGCGCGATCAGCAATTCCTGCGTCTCGCTTATATCGGGCAGGAGGACTTTTTTGCACAAATCATGGGAGACGGCCGAGGATATCACCATGAGCAGGCCCGCTGCCGTTGACAGCGCTGCAGCCAGACCACCGGCAACGACGAGGCCGATCACCCAGGCCGGCAGACCCCCGATCTCCGGATTGGCCAGGACGAATATGTCGCGATCCAGCTGCGTCACCTCATTGGTCGCCGGATCGGCACGATACTGGATCAGGCCATCGCCATTACGGTCTTCGGCATCGAGCAGTCCGGTATCACGCCAGTTATAGAACCAGGCTGGCGTATCGCCATCGCCCAGAGCGGCCCGCGCCGCTGGATTGGCGGCGGCCTCTTCAGACCAGGCGCTTTCATTGACGGTGTCGATGAAGTTGGCACGGGCGAACACGGCGACAGCAGGCGCGGTCGTATAGAGTATGGCGATGAAAACCAGAGCCCAGCCTGCCGATTTGCGCGCATCGGAGGCTTTGGGGACCGTGAAAAAGCGGATGATAACGTGCGGCAGGCCTGCCGTGCCCACCATCAGCGCCAGCGCGATCGCGAACACGTCGATCTTGGATTTCAATCCCTGCGTATAGGGCTGAAAGCCCAGATCCACGAGGGTGCGGTCCAGATTCAACAAGAGCGGCGTCCCGTTTTCCGCATTGCCAATGAAACCCAGCTGCGGAATGGGCGTGCCGGTGATCTGCAGCGACAGGAAGATCGCCGGGACCATGAAGGCGAAGATGAGCACACAATACTGCGCCACCTGCGTGTAGGTGATGCCCTTCATGCCGCCGAGCACCGCGTAAAAGAGCACGATGATCGCCCCGACAATGACACCGATCTCGATTGGGACATGCAGGAAGTTGGAGAAGGCGATGCCCACCCCGCGCATCTGTCCGGCGATATAGTTAAAGGAAATAAAGAGGGCGCAGATGACTGCAACAATACGCGCAGCCTGGCTGTAATAGCGATCTCCCACAAAATCCGGCACTGTGAATTTTCCGAATTTGCGCAGATAGGGTGCCAGCAGGAGCGCAAGCAGGACATAACCGCCAGTCCAGCCCATAAGATAGACCGAGCCATCATAGCCGGAGAAGGCGATAATGCCGGCCATGGACAGGAAAGAGGCGGCGCTCATCCAGTCCGCGGCCGTCGCCATGCCGTTGAACAGCGGCGGTACATCATGACCGGCCACGTAAAATTCATCGGTTGATCCAGCACGCGCCCAGATCGCGATGCCGATATACAGCCCGAATGTCGCGATGACGAAAAAGGCGGTCCAAAGCAGGGTCGAGTCCATGTCCGCCTCCTAGTCGTTATCGTCGCTCATGCCGTATTTCTGTTCGATCTGGTGCATCCTGAAGGAGTACACGAAGATCAGGGCGACAAAGACGAAGATGGATCCTTGTTGCGCGAACCAGAAGCCGAGCGGAGCGCCGCCGATCGAAAACTGATCCAGGAAATCTCGCGCGAGTATCCCTGCGCCAAAAGACACGGCGAACCAGATCGCCAGTAGAATGCCCATCAAGGACAAGTTCTCGCGCCAATAGGCCTGCAGAACAGCCTTGGCTACCGTGTGATCTTCAGTGCGCGGCGATGGATCATTCATTGTTTCAGCCATTGTTTTCCCCCTTCGCAAGATGCTGGAATGACAGCCTGCGTCAAGCATCGCGGCCTTCAATACGCGCGGGCTCATGGTTTCGGGTCCTGACCTTGGGGACGGGTGCACGTGCATGTGTTGGCCGAGCTTGTAACCATGCTATCAGTGCTGATTGATCAAATCCCGATAAAGGTTTGACGAATAGTCTCAATCCCAAATCGCGTCTATTCGAGGCAGGTATGATCTCCCGGCGACTTATACTTCATGTGGGTCTACCAAAGACCGGAACGACGGCGATCCAGAATTATCTCTGGCACCATCGCGAAGAATTGGCGGATCAAGGCATCACTGCCCCGGCGGACACATCCGGCCACGCCCGAAATGATGAGGGGGTGTTGCAGGGATCGGCACAGATCGATGCGTTGAGGCATTTTTGCCGATCAAGAGATCAGATTACCGCTGCGGCTACAGATTGGGCATCAATTATCGATGCACTCAGCCGGTCGAGCGCGGATCAGACGGTCGTTATTTCCCATGAGTCCCTGTCGCACAGGTCGCACGCATTGCGTCCTGAGGCATTTTCCGCAATCCCCGCGAACATCGAGCAGTTTGCGTTGATCTATCTGCGCCAACCGGTTGAGTATCTGAGTTCATTTGCGTTGCAGATGCTGATGAGCCGCCAGGCCGAACCAAAGAAAGTTGCGCAGGCAATCCGGGGTCGCCTGCGGCGTTATTTTTCGGGAGGATTTCGGAATGTCCTCGATCATTTCGAGGCCCAAATAGCGCTACGTGTCCACTCATATGATGATGCGAGCGCCGACATCGTGGAAGATTTTTGTGCTGCCACCGGCATACCTGATTTGCAGGCGGAGCGTGTGGTGCGCGCGAATGTGAAGACCTTCGGCCGCGACACGGCTTTGACCCTGCATGCGCTGCGAGAAGTCAGCGTGTCAGATACTGCCCTGCACAAGCACTACTGGAATACGAAGCTTGTGCCCCTCGCGCGGGAAATTGATGACTCGCCCCGGGAATTCTTCACCGAGGACACGCTGGAATCGATCATGTCGGTATGGCGAAAGGAACGCGAACATATTCAGGACCAGTATGAGATTTCGCTAAAGGAGACCGCTTCGATATGTCCGGCGCCGTCGGTTCTCCAGGCCGGTACGCATTTCGCCGAGGCACTGATTGCACTGGCAGAGCCGCGTATGAACGCCAGGGAATTCGACGCGCTGCGGCGGGGCCTCGACCGGGCTGTGTCGGGCTATTACGCACCCGGGCTGAGCGATAGCGCATTGAAGCCAGCCGAGGCCAGCCGGGCCGTAACGCTTTCTGGCACAGGCGAGGGCGACCGGCCTGAATTGGCGAAGCCGAAACGCCCTGGCCTGGTCAGGCGCCTGGCCCGTGCCTGGTGGTCCGCCGCGCAACTGGCAGAAGAGCCGGAGCTGGACTCCGCGCAGTTACGTCTTGCCTGGCTGGCTCAGGACAATCCGTCTACCGGCGCGGCCAAGCGCCTGTTAAGGGAGATGGAAGCTGCGGGATTAAACCTTAGAAAAAGGCCATAGGCGCCAAAGCCGC
>JBELMP010000021.1:0-23102 GCA_042095695.1 Maricaulis sp.
GTGCCGATCGCTATTTAACAGCGGCACGCAGCGCGACCCGCCTGCCCGCTTTACGCAAAGATTTCATGTATGATGCCTATCAGGTCGCCGAAGCGCGAGCGCTGGGGGCGGACGCAATCCTTATCATCCTTGCAGCGGTGAGCGATGCTACGGCTCGCGCGCTCATGGATGCCGCGGAGGAATGGTCGCTCGACGTGCTTATGGAAGTCCATGACGCACCGGAAATGGAGCGCGCGCTCGGCCTCAACGCCACGCTTATTGGCGTGAATAATCGCAATCTTCGAACTTTCGAAACCAGCCTTTCGACCTTTGAAACACTTGCCCCCATGGTGACGGAGGACCAGATTCTTGTCGCTGAAAGCGGCATTTTCACACCGGAAGATGTGCAGCGTGTCAGCTCAGCTGGCGCCCATGCACTACTGGTCGGCGAAAGCCTGATGCGCCAGGATGATGTCACGGCTGCGACCCGCGCACTCCTGGCAGAGCCGACACAGTCTTGACGCGCAAATAGAACACTTGTAGAACACCCAAGATTTTCCCGGTTTGTTCCAGAGGTGAATCAGGTCGCGATCAGAGGTGTCCAATGCTTACGCGCAAGCAACATGAACTACTCCTGTTTATCCATCAGCGGATCCGGGAAACCGGCGTCTCCCCCTCTTTCGACGAGATGAAATCCGCCTTGCGGCTGGCATCGAAATCCGGCGTTCACAGGCTGATCACGGCCCTGGAGGAGCGCGGCTTTATCCGACGACTGGCGCATCGTGCGCGAGCGCTCGAAGTGCTCAAACTGCCGGAATCAGCGGCAGCAGAAGAAACACCCGAAGCGGCCAAGGATCTTGGCCCCAATGTCGTGCGCGCGGATTTCGCGAAGACTGAACCCGCTGACACACCCTCAATGGTGGAAATCCCCCTGCTGGGGCGTATTGCTGCCGGCGTTCCCATATCAGCAATCCAGCATGAGACTGACCGGCTCCCGGTCGCTGCAGGCATGGTCGGGTCAGGTGAGCATTTCGCGCTCGAGGTCAAAGGTGATTCCATGATTGAGGCTGGTATTCTTGATGGCGATACCGTGCTCATCAAACGTTGCCAGTCCGCTGAAACGGGCGAAATTGTTGTCGCCCTCGTCGATGATGAGGAAGCGACCCTGAAGCGATTGCGCAAAAAAGGCGGATCGATCGCGCTGGAAGCCGCCAATCCGGAGTATGAAACCCGGATTTTTGGACCGGACCGGGTCAAGGTTCAGGGCAAGCTGGTTGGATTGTTGCGACAATATCATTGATCCGATATCGGCGACCCTTGCCGTATGCGCGCGTCCTAGCGCCAGGGCCTGTCCATAAATCGTGGCATGTCTTCAACGCGTTGGACCGCGATACGACCATTATCATCAATCCAGACGAGATGGGCTCCATAGTCTGACAGGGCAGAGGCATCGATCAGCCTGGCGGCGCAATCGCGCCTGATCCAGCGCGGTATATACAGCAGCGTGATAATAAGTGCCGCGCGCTGGCAATCCTCTCGCCATCCCTCGCCATTTTCCGTCCAGACTATCGCCTGGCCGGCGACATGATAAAGACAGGCTTGGGGATCACAGCGCCCGGCCAGGCTGCTCAGTTCGGCCCGCCCTGCGCGCCCCATGAACACATCGCGAGCGAAGTCTCTGCCATCCACCTGATTTGATTGCCAACCCGCTTCCTGTCGCAACACCACGACCCCCTCCTCACTGACAAACACATTCGGTCGTGGCCAGAAAACCCACGACATTATTGCAATCAGGACAACGCCGCTGGCCAATATGGGCCGGGACTTGGGGCGGATAATCACCAACACATAGCCGACACTGAAACAGACCAGCACCCAGCCAGGGCTTGCGGCTATGGGGGTTACCGCTCCAGGCCAGGCTTCAATGGCCCGACTGACCATAAAGACCAGGTCCAGGCCTGCAGCCATCAGCGCAAGCGGGCCAGCCTCCATCCCGAAGGGCATTGTCAGCAATGCCAGAAGCCCGACAGGCATAATCCAGAAGCTGACGATTGGCATGACGAGTAGATTTGCGACAAAGCCATATTGCGCCATGCGGTGGAAGTGAAAGGCAGCAAATGCCGAGGTCGCAGTCCCGGCCACCAGACTGGTCAAGGCCAGGCCGCCGACAAAGCGAAGCGGGAGACTCTGCTGCTGCCACAAGAGCGTGGGCCTGGCGCGCATCGCATCTGCAGCGGCTATGAGCGCACCTGCGGCCGCAAATGACATCTGAAAGCCTGGCGACACGACACTTTCCGGCTGCATCATCAAAACCGCGATCATGGCAAGGGCAAGTGAATGCATGGAAAAGGGGCGTCGCCCCAGCAAGAGCGCGAGAAGCGCCGTCGCCGTCATGATATAGGCACGCTGGGTCGGGATAGCACTTCCGGAAATGAGCAGATAAGCGCTCGCTGCGATGAGGGCGATCAGCGCCGCCGGCGTCGCCGTATTGCCTCGTCGTGACCAGGGGAGAAGCAGGGCAGTGACCAGCCGCACGGCGAAAAAGACCGTACCAGCAATCAACGCCATGTGGAGACCGGAAATCGCCAGAATATGGCCGAGCCCCGTCGCGCGGAGTGTCTCCGCATCCTCGCGCGCGATATGGCTTCGATCGCCTGTGAGAAGGGCCGCTGCAATCCCGCCACTGCTCTCCGGCATGGCTGACCGAATTCGCATGGATAGAGCGGATCGCAATTGCGCCAGCGATCCTGCCCAGCCCGGCAAGGGAGGCCCGGTATCACTTTCGACGGCGCTGATCGTATACCCCGTCAAGGCGATCCCTTGGAAGTAAAGCGGGAAACGGCTGTCATACCCGCCGGGAACCGCCGCCCGTCGAGGCGAGAACAAGACGGCCTCAAGAGAAATATGATCACCAAGCTGCGCGGAACCGGGTGTCGCGGCGACCCTCACCCGGCAAGGACTGCCTTGAAGCCGCACATAAAGCCGCAGGCGGCCGGCGCTGGAGCGGTCCGTATGCTCCAGCCATCCCGTAACAATTTGCCGGCCTGGCTCAAGGCCAGAATCACAGGCGACGCTTCGGGTCCGAATCTCACCAGCGATCAGGCCACTCAGCACGCCGAGCGCCAAATATAGCGCGATCCGCGCGAGAGCCTCAGGCAGGATGCGGGTGAGCACCAGTCCAAGGCCCGTCAGAATGACGAATCCCGGCAGGACGTGGCTCGGTGCTGAAAAATACACGCAACATCCCGCAAGCATGCCCAGCGCAAGCGCGCGAATAGCCGAGGAAACCCCAAACTCTCCGCTATTTATGGAGAAGTTCAGCTCGGGCAGTCGGAGGCGATAGGGTCGGCGCATTCGCTTATTACAGCGGCATGAGGCCCCTTACGTCGGTGATGGTAATCATGCTAACACCCTATATTCCTTCCGCAGCGCAACATCGCTTCGCAATCGCAACAGACTGGCTTCATGATCCGCACCCGTTTCGCCCCTTCTCCAACCGGTTTTCTGCATATTGGCGGGGCGCGTACAGCCCTGTTCAACTGGCTCTTCGCCAAGCATCATGAGGGCGAATTCCTGCTGCGGATCGAGGATACGGATCGCGAACGTTCAACCCAGGCTGCGATAGACGCGATTATCGATGGGTTGAGTTGGCTTGGCCTGGACTGGTCGGGCGAGCCGGTCTCGCAATTCGAACGAGCGGACCGACACCGCGAAGTCGTCGATCAGCTTCTCGCCAGTGGACACGCCTTCCGATGCTATTGCACACCGGACGAGGTTGATGCCTTGCGTGAAACCGCCTTCGCCGAAGGGCGCGCGCTCCGCTCACCCTGGCGCGACCGGGATCCATCCGACGCGCCTGCCGGGGCCAGCTCTGTGGTTCGCTTCCGCGCCAGTGAGGAAGACACGCACGTCAGCGATGCCGTACAGGGTGATGTCAGCTGGGCCGCCAAGGATTTCGATGATCTGGTTTTGCTGAGAAGTGATGGGAATCCCACCTATAATCTCGCGGTTGTGGTGGATGACCATGACATGGCGATCACCCATATCATTCGCGGTGATGATCATCTGATCAATGCCGCCCGCCAGAGCCAGATCTATGATGCGCTGGGCTGGGACCGACCGGTATTCGCGCACATTCCACTGATTCACGGCGATGATGGCAAGAAGCTGTCAAAGCGCCACGGCGCGCTCGGAGCGGAAGCCTATCGCGATATGGGTTTCCTGCCTGAGGGCTTGCGCAATTATCTGCTTCGCCTGGGATGGGCGCATGGCGATGAAGAGTTTTTCTCGGACGACGCCGCCATAGCGGCCTTTTCCATGGCAGGACTGAAAAAGTCCCCTGCCCGTCTGGATCTTGAGAAAATGTCCCATATCAACGGGTTACATCTTGCTGCGGCTGATAATCAGCGTCTGCTCGACCTGGCCTGGCCCTTTATTGAAGCCCAGTCCGAGCGCCTCGATGACCAGGATATCGTGCGCGCGCGCTACCGTTCGGCCATGCCTGTTTTGAAAACGCGGAGCGCGACCTTGGCAGCCATTGCCGAACAGGGATATTTTCTTATCAAGGCTCGCCCCTACACCTTTACGGGAAAAGCGGCTAAAGCCCTTAATGATGAAGCGCGGGCGCGTCTTAACCGGCTGTTCACCTCTCTCGCAGACTTGTCCGACTGGACGGAAGACAGGTTAGCACAAGCACTCAAGGACTTCGCCGAGGCCGAGGAAATCGGGTTCGGCAAGGTTGGTCAGCCGCTTCGCGCGGCTCTAACAGGTGGGGCACCCGCCCCGGATCTGGCGCAGGTTATGGTCTTCCTCGGCCGTGATGAAGCACTAGATCGCATAAAAGATCAGATCGAGCCGTCTCAATAACCGGCCGCCGCGTAAAGAGGACTGACAGATGGAAAGTAAAGCCAAGCCGAACGGCTCTGCCACGCTCAGCTATAACGGCCAGAACTACGACTTGCCGGTATATAGCGGTGAAATCGGCCCGGATGTGATTGATATCCGGAAGCTCTATGCCCAAACCGGCATGTTCACCTATGATCCGGGCTTCACCTCAACGGCGAGCTGTGAAAGCCAGATCACCTATATCGACGGCGGTGAAGGCACGCTTCTCTACCGCGGCTACCCGATCGATCAACTCGCAGAACATTCCTCCTTTATTGAGGTCTGCTACCTGTTGATGCATGGCGACCTGCCGACAGCGGACGAGCTGCACAATTTCGACTGGACGATTCGTCGCCATTCCATGCTGCACGATCAGTTCGAGATGTTCTTCCGCGGCTTCCGTCGCGATGCGCACCCAATGGCCATCATGGTCGGGACGGTTGGCGCACTTTCGGCCTTCTATCACGACTCAACCGATGTGAATGACCCCGAGGCGCGGACCATCGCCAGCCATCGCATGATTGCGAAAATGCCGACAATTGCTGCGCGCGCGTTCAAATACGCCATCGGTCAGCCCTTTATCAGTCCGCGCAATGAACTCGACTATGCCGCCAATTTCCTGCGCATGTGTTTTGCGGTTCCTGCGGAGGACTATGAAAGCAACGCCATCCTCGCCAAGGCGATGGACAAGATCTTCATTCTCCACGCTGATCACGAGCAAAACGCATCCACATCCACCGTTCGCCTGGCGGGTTCCTCCGGTGCCAATCCGTTTGCTTGTATCGCCGCAGGCATTGCCTCGCTCTGGGGCCCGGCACATGGCGGTGCGAATGAAGCCGCGCTGAACATGCTCAATCAGATCGGTTCCGTCGACAAAATCCCGGAATATGTTGCCAAGGCCAAGGACAAGGATGATCCTTTCCGACTGATGGGCTTCGGCCACCGGGTTTATAAGAATTACGATCCGCGCGCCAAAGTCATGCGCGAAACCTGCCATGAAGTGCTCGATGTGCTTGGTGTGCGCAATGACCCGACCCTCCAGGTCGCCATGGAGCTGGAGCGGATCGCCCTCGAAGACGAGTATTTCGTCGAGAAGAAGCTTTATCCGAATATCGATTTCTATTCCGGCATTACGCTGAAGGCCATGGGCTTCCCGACGGAAATGTTCACCGTCCTGTTCGCCCTCGCGCGTACTGTGGGCTGGATCTCGCAATGGACTGAAATGATCGAGGATCCGTCCCAGAAGATCGGCCGTCCGCGTCAGCTCTTCACCGGGGCGCAAAGCCGCGACTATGTGCCAGCCGACAAGCGCTGATCCCCAGTATCATGAATATACAACGGCCGCTTCTCAGAAGCGGCCGTTTTGCTATCCGGGGGCGACGATTTCCAGGACGGTTTCGGCAGCACGCGAACTCGCATCACCCTCGCCGCGCAGACGCGCCGATTCTGCGCGTAATTCGCGGCTCAACGCCTCGCGTCGCATCGGGTCATCAAGCATCGCCGCCAAGGCATTCGCCAACAGGTCACTGCGGCACCGCGTCTGCACGAATTCCGGAACCAGCATTGTTCCTGCCGCGATATTGATCAGGCTGATGAACTTCACCTTCACAATATTCAATCCGCGCATGACGGCCCATGTAAACCAGCCAAGCCTGTAAGCCGTGATCGTGGGCACGCCGACGCTTGCCAATTCTGTCACCACCGTACCCGAACAGGCCAGCGCTACATCTGCCGCTGCGAATGCATCAATCTTTTCGCTTTCCCCCACCACGATCGCATCGCGAAAATGCGGGTCAGCCTGGAGGCGCGGCAAAAGTTCATCCCGGATTGGCTCCGCGACCACAATGATGGGGCGGACACTCGAGCCAACCTGTCGCAATTTCCGGATTGCCTCGGAAAACGGAGCATAAATCCGGCGAATTTCCGAGCTGCGACTCCCAAACAGAACAAGCACGGCTTCGCTCTTTCGCCCCAGCCCGTGACGCTCCCTGAAAGCTTCGCGATCCCCTTGCGGCAAGCGATCAAGGGTTGGATTGCCGACAAATGTCACCGGCAGGCCATGCGGTTCATAATAGGGCTGATCGAAGCTCAATATCGTCATCAGGTGATCAACCGTTCGCGACAGGGTGCGGGCTCTGCCGGGTCGTGTTGCGAAGACTTGTGGCCCTACATATTTGATCAGCTTGATGGAGGGGTCGCGGGCGCGTACGCCCTGCGCAACACGCAGCATAAAGCCCCAACTATCAATCAGGACGACTGCTGCGGGCTTGTGCGTGATGATATCCTCGACGGCCTCGGCGACCTTGGCCTTGATCCGCCCAAGTGCTTTCAAACCATCGAAATAGCCCAGGATCGAAAGGCCATCGATATCCATGGCGGAGGGAATACCTTCGTCCGCCATCGCCTCCCCGCCAATGCCGCGAATGGACAACCGCGCTCCAGCGCGTTCCCGCAAGGCCCTCACAAGTCCGGCGCCCAGCAGGTCTCCCGACCGTTCAGCTGCAACAATATAGACGAGAGGCGCGTCATTCATGGACCGGGTCCATTATCACCAGAAACAGCCCGTGCGTATTGAGCGCCTGCTCCACCGCAGCGCGGTCAAGGATCAAAGCGGATTTGGCCTCAAGTGCAATCCCGGCGAGACCAGCACGCGCGCACCGTTCAACCGTATCCACACCAATCGTGGGCAGATCAACACGACGCTCCTGCATTGGTTTGGGCATTTTCGCCAGAACGCCCAGGCGTGCGCCCGGTGCTCCGCGCAGAGCCGATGGCAGCGCGGCAACGCGCTCGAGCATGGCATTCGTGCCCTCCTGGGCCTCGACGGCGAGAACCAGCCCATTCGCCACAACCGCGCCCTGCCCGATATCCAGTGCGCCAATGTCGCGGGCAATCTCGCAGGCCTTCTCAATATCATTTTGATGCGTGGCTGGATCGCCCCCCATTGGACCTTGAGAGCCATCCGGCGCGAGCGCGGCATAGATGTCGTGAGCACCGATCACCCGGAAGCCCTGGCCTTCAAATTCCTGGACGACGACCCGTATCAGCGCATCATCACCCTTACGCCCCGCCGCCAGCGCCTTGGGCACCATCATGAGACCGCGCGCATCCATTTTCAGCGCCTTGATATCCGGCCGCGAGACATAGCCTGCAAAACAGATCGTGTCGCATCCGGCCGCCTTCAGGGCTTTCGAGATGCCACCGATCTGTCCGATCGCAATTTCAGCCTGTTCAAAGCCTTCAAAGTCGCGATCGGCAAAACCGGCGAGGCGAATGATGAAGGGATTGCTTTCTTCTGACGCGCGCGCGAGCTCAAGCGGCAAATCGCCGCCACCGGCCAGAATGCCCAGCCGCATCCAGGAGGATTGAGGGGTCGGCCCGTCAGTCATGCGGCATGCACAAGGCCCGCTTGGCGTCTGCCCGGATAAAATCGAGAATCTCCATGACCGGTGCATTATCGCTATAATCGCGTGCAACATCCTCCAGGCGCTCCTGGAAAGTGCCCTCTTCAGCAAACAGCAAACGGTAGGCGGCCCGCAAATCGCGAAGCGTATCACGCGGCATGCCGCGGCGTTTGAGACCAACGATATTCAGGCCGGCCAGATGGGCGTGATTCCCGATCACCGATGCATAGGGAATAATATCCGATGTCACCATGGCAAGGGCGCCGACAAAGGCGTGCCGGCCGATACGGCTGTTCTGATGCACAGCGACGATACCGCCCAGGATGGCATGATCACCGACTGTGGTGCCGCCACCAATAGAGGCCACATTGGCGAAAACGACGCGATCACCGACGACACAATCATGCGCCACATGCGCCCCGACCATGAAATAGCAATCACTGCCAACACGTGTCGATCCTCGCGCGACCTGCGTTCCTGGATGCATGGTTACATTTTCTCGCAGGATGTTTCGGTCACCAAGGACCAGCGTTGTGTTTTCGCCCTGATATTTGAAATCCTGCGGCGGATGACCGAGGTGGACGCCGGGATAAAGCAGGCAGTCCTCACCGATTTCCGTCAGACCGGCAATCGTCACATGCGACATGATGCGACAGCGATCGCCGATAACGGCGCGCGGGCCGATAATGCTGAAAGGCCCAATCTCGACGTCCTCGCCCAGACGAGCGGCGGGGTCCACAATTGCGGTCGGATGGATTTTATGAGTCATGAGCTTTCGATCGCCTTTGCAGAAAATTCCGCCTCGGCGACTTTTGCGCCATCGACGTGAACCTCACCTTTGAACTTGTATACGCCCAGACGGGACCCGGTGATAACGACCGGCATTCGCAGCAGACACCCAGGCCGGACCGGTGCCCGGAAGCGCGCGCGATCCGCGCCCAGCAAGACAACCGACAATGCCCCCGGTTCCGCTCCGAGTGATTTGAACATCAAGACAGCACCGGTCTGACCAAGCGCCTCAACCATCAACACGCCCGGCATGAGCGGATTGCCCGGGAAATGCCCTTGAAAATAGGGCTCATTGACCGTCACAGCCTTGATCCCGGTCAAGGAGCCACCGGGCACATAATCCTCTGCCGCATCCAGAAGCAGGAAGGGATAGCGGTGTGGCAGCAGCGACTGGATCTCCGCAATTTCAATACGCCCTGACATGCTTATTTGCGATCTTTCTTCCCGGCTTCTCGTGCCTTCACCATGCGCCGCATCTCCGCGACTTCGCGCAAATGCTGTCGCAGGGGTTTGGCAGGTGCCCCGGCATAGACGCCGGCCTCGGTGATATCCGCCATGACGGCCGCGGCACCGCCAACAGTGACGTCCTCAACAATGGTGATGTGATCCGCGACGCCGACACGACCGCCGAAAACGACATTCCGCCCGATCCGGGTACTGCCAGAAACACCGGCAAAGGCCGCCATCAAAACGTTTTCCCCAACCTGCACATTATGCGCGATATGGCAGAGATTATCGATCTTGCAGCGATCACCCAGACGGGTTGCGCCAAACACGCCCCGGTCAATTGTAGAATTCGCGCCGATCGTCACATCATCACCCAATTCCACGCGACCAAGGTGAGGAACATCAATCGCGCCCTCCTTGGACATTGCTACGCCGAACCCGGCTTCACCAATCACGGCTCCCGCAAGAATGTTGCAATTTTCGCCCAGGTCAGTGCATCGCAGACTGGCATTGGCTCCGATACGAGATCCGGCACCGACGCGGCAGCCCGGCCCGATCACGGCGTACGGCGCTATGCGAACACCTTCGCCGATGACCGCTCCAGCCCCGATAACTGCAAATGGCGAGACCTTCGCTGAGTCAGCGATTTGCGCTTCAGGATGGACCGCGCCCTCGCCGTCGTTTTCCAGCAAGCGATAGAGTCGGCCAGCGATCTGGGCGAAGGCGGCGCGTGGAGCAGCATGCACCAGATGGGTTGCCCCGGTGGCGGCAATCCCGTCTGACAATTCCTCCGGGGCGAACAAAACCACGCCATCCAGCCGAATTTCGCCAGCCGCCTTCAGCAGTTTCGCATTCTCGATATATCCAAGCGTATGAGCCGCCAGCGCATCGAGCGGTGCAACGTCATGGACAAGGTGATCGCCGGCCCCGGAATCAGAAATCGCCGCACCCGTGAGCGCAGCGATCTCCGAAACCGTTAGCGGGCCAAATCGGTCATAAAACCGGTCTTCAGCCACAGTCATGTCCAGTTTATTCCGCTGCTTCCGCGCCTTCCTGCGGGAGACGGACCCGGTTAACCGGAACCGTCGGCAGGCGCTCATTGAGAAGGGCTACAACAGCTTCGCTGATGTCAACACTCGGGCTGGCGAAAACCAGATTGGAACGATCAATCAGAACATCGATGGAGCGTTGTGCTACAACCTCCTCGAGGATCGGACCGAGCGCCTCGTAAACCGGCCGCATGGCCTGACGCTCCGTCGCGACCAGCTCCTGCTGACGGACACGGCGCGCGATTTCAAACTGCTGAGCCTGGGCATTCAGGGCTTCGATCCGCTGCATCAGGTCCGGACGCTGCTGCACAGCCTGCGGGGTCATGGACGCGGTTTCCGCGTTGAGCGCCTCGGTTTCTTGCTGGATCGGCTGGCCCATGGCAGCGAGCTCTGCATCGATTTCCTGCGCAATTGCAGCGATACGTGTTGCGATATGCTGGCCGACGGAACTTTCGCGGAGCACGCGCTCCTCGTTCATAACGGCAATATTTGTCTGCGCTGCAGCAGCGGCACCGAGCGTGAGAATCGCCACCGGCAGGAGCAGGAGAGATTTGAGAAATTTCATAACTTAGAACCCTGTTCGAGTGCTGAAACGGAAGAACTCACGATTATCGTACTCTTCCGACATAAAGGCTTCGGCGAAGTCAAAACGCACCGGTCCGAAAGGCGAATCCCAGAAAATACTGATGCCGGCAGACGCTCGCATTGCGAGGTCATCGACTGTGAAGACCGCGCTATCGGCTTCATCAATCTGGTCGACCGCATCCAGCAATCCAAGCGTACCAAATTCTGTGAATAGGCTGCCTCGAATGCCATATTGTTCCGGTAGTCCCGTCGGGAAGGTGAGTTCAAGTGCGCCAATTGCATAAAGCCGGCCACCGAGAGCATCGCCCCGCACAAGCTCATCCGTATCGGGATTACGGGTCACTGCGCGCGGGCCAATACCACCGACTTCAAATCCTCGGAAAGTGTTCCCACCCTTGAAGAAACGGTCATTGATCCGAATGGAATCACCGCCCCAGCCAAGGATAAATCCGCTATCCATCGACAGGCTTGCCGTCCACCCCGGAGCCAGTCCGCGATAGAAATCAGCCTGAACTTCTGTGCGAACATAACGCACATCGCCGCCCACGCCGGCGAAATCCTGGTTCAAACTGAAACGAAATCCGCGGGTCGGCTCAATCGGGTCATTGATCCGGTTCCAGGCGAAGGAATAGCCGACAACGGACGTTGCGCGCTCACCCGCCTGGTCGATCAATGCGGTCGACGCGCTCGAGAAGACGCGAACATCATCTGTCCGGTAAGTATAGCGCAGCTGAAGATTGGTTTGCGCGGTCACCGGGAAGCCGAGCCGCAGGCTCGCACCGGTCGATTCAGTCTGGAAAGAGGCTTCGGTAATAAAGTCCGAATTGACCCGGAACAGGTCGAAGCCCGCCGCCATATTCCGATCCATGAAGCGCGGTTCGGTGAAACGGATATCGATGGTTTCACGGAAACCACTGGCCGAGACACGGAAGCGAAGGAATTGACCGCGCCCCCGAAGATTCCGCTCGGAAATCGAGAAATCGACCAGGAAACTATCCGTCGACGAGAAGCCCGCGCCAAAGGCAAGCTCACCAGTGGGCTGCTCGCTCACATCAACCTGGAGCCGCGCACGGTCAGGAGAGGAGCCCGGCGTCTCGGTGATTTCCACCTCTTCGAAAAAGCCGAGACGGCGCACATTATTGCGTGAACGGTCAATCAGGACACGGTTGAAAGCGTCGCCTTCCACCACATCCAGCTCGCGACGGATAACCCGATCAAGCGTCCGTGTGTTGTTCACGATATCAATGCGTTCGATATAAACGCGCGGCCCTTCATCGATCACGAATTCGAGGTCAACGGTCCGGGTTTCGCGATTGCGGCCGGACATGGGACGAACATTTACAAAGGCATAGCCCGACGCACCCGCAGCGAAGGTCAGCGCGTCGATGGCGGCCTCAATCTGATCAGCCTGATAAATGTCGCCGCTCGCCATCGGCAGGATGGCCTCAAGATATTCAGACGACAAATCATCGATCTCTGAGCGCACTGTGACGTCGCCGAAGGTGTAAATCTCACCCTCATCAATCGTGATGGTGATGTAGAAGTTTTCCTGGTCCGGCGTCAGCTCAGCAACCGAGGACAGGACACGGAAATTCGCATAGCCCTGGTTCTGGTAGAATTGCCGCAGCAATTCGCGGTCATACTCGAGACGATCAGGGTCGTAATTGTCGTTCGAGCTAAAGAAACGCCACCAGCGTGATTCCCGTGTGACCAGTTCACGACGCAGACGTCGATCGGAAAAGGCCTCATTGCCGATGAAGTTGATCCGCGTCACACCGGTGACCGGTCCTTCGGAAATCTCGAAGATCAGATCAACGCGATTTTGTTCCTGCTCGATGATTTTCGGGGTCACCGTAGCGGCAAAACGGCCAGAGCGACGATAAACCTCGATAATACGCTGCACATCAGACTGCACGCGCGCCCGGGTGAAAATCGCCCGCGGCTGCGCCTGAATCTCGTCCGTGATCTTGTCCTCGGAGATCGCGTTATTCCCTTCCAGGACAACGCGGTTGATGATCGGGTTCTCCTGAACACGGACGATAACAATCTCGCCCCGATCCTCGATTTGAACATCGGAAAATAACCCGGTCGCAAACAAGGTCTGGATCGACAGGTTGATCGATTGCGGATCTGCAATCTGTCCCGGCTGGATAAGAAGATAGGAGATCACCGTATCGGCTTCGACACGCTGGTTTCCGGAAACGAGGATCTGACGAATGATGGCCTGCTGGGGTGCCACGTCCTCAGACACGGCAGGCGCCGACGCATCCTGCGCGTAAGCGACCGACCCGAAGCCGATCAACATCAAGGCTGCCAAGAGCTTACGCAAAACACTCACCATGGAAGATCGCCGCTTTCTCCGCCCGGTCAGAAGAACTGACTGAGCTTGTAATTAATATCGTTCCACGTGGCTAAAAGCATCATCCCGAGCACAAGTGCAAGCCCCAAGCGGAAACCAATCGCTTGTGCTTGCATGCTCAGCGGGCGACGCGCCACAGCCTCATATGCGTAATACACCAAATGCCCGCCGTCGAGGATGGGTATCGGTAACAAGTTCACCAATCCCAGCCCAACCGAGAGAAACCCTGCCAATTGTACGAGATTAAGGATCAGTAAGGTGGCGCTCTCAGCCGCGTTTGAACCCGATTCCACACTGATGGAGGCGGCCTGCCCGGCCGTCTCTGCAATCCCAACCGGGCCGTTCAGCAATGCGGTCGACGCCTGTCCGGTAATAATGCTACCGACATAACGCCCAGTCATCGAGATTGTGGACCAGGTCCGGTCAACACCATAGGCAATCCCGTCAAACAAGCCGAAAGACCGACCATCCGCAGTGCCAGTGACGGAAGAAAGACCCAGACGCGCAAAGGTCCGTGTGCCACCGAATTGATCCTCGACCTGCGTCTCCCGCGGCGTCGCCATCAACGTCATTTCCGAGCCATTGCGCTCGATACGAAACTCCAGCGGCTGGGAACCGCGCCAGACGATTTCCTGGGTCAGCTCGGCAAACCCGTCAATCTGGCGGCCATTAACCGACAGGATGCGATCACCGGCTTGGAAACCCGCCTCCTCGGCCGCACTATCTTCGACGACTTGTCCAACGACGGCCTCACGATAGCCGGGATCACCGATCGAGATGGCGAGCGCCGAAAATATGAAAATAGCCAGAATGAAATTCGCGATCGGACCGGCCGCCGTGATAAATGAGCGCTGCCAGACCGGTTTGAAATGATAGCATTTTTCGGCATCCGGCCCCATGCGCTGACGCATTTGGGCGAGCTTTTCCTGGTCCGGCTCGCTCGCCGCTCCGGCATCGCCCAGAAAGCGTACATAACCGCCCAGCGGAAAGGCGGCCAACCGCCATACCGTGCCGTGCTTGTCGCGCCAGGAGAATAACGTCGGGCCAAACCCCATTGAAAACGCTTCAGCGTGAACACCGCACCAGCGACCGGCCCAGTAATGCCCGAGCTCATGAATCACCACGACAAGCGAGATCACGAAGCCGAAGGAAAAAACGGTCAAGAATACGGTTTCAATCAAACTCATCTGGACACCCAAACTCGATCCTGCATCACTGACCCGTCAATCAAGTCACGTGCCAGTTTTCTGGCGCGAGCATCAATGGCGAACACATCATCAAACGCCTGCACGGAGCGCGGCATGTCTGCATCCTTGCCAGCCCGGTCGAGAACCTCTGCAACACAGGCGGAGATGTCAAGAAAGCCTATTCTGTCCTTCAAGAAGGCCTCAACTGCTATTTCATTCGCCGCATTGAGCACTGCGGGCGCGAGGCCGCCTGCCTCAATCGCCTGACGCGCCAGGGCGAGTGCCGGGAACCGCGATTCGCTCGGCGCTTCAAAATCCAGCCGCGACAGTTCGGCAAGGCTTAGCGGCTCAACCGGCGCGTCCATACGCTTGGGCCAGGCGAGCGCGTGCGCAATCGGCGTTCGCATATCCGGCGAACCAAGCTGCGCCAGAACGCTGCCATCACAATAGTGAACAAGGCCATGAATAATGGATTGCGGGTGAACTACCACATCGACCTGGGTGTGCGGCAAGTCGAACAGCCAGCAGGCTTCGATGACTTCCAGCCCCTTATTCATCATGGTCGCACTGTCGATGGAGATCTTGGCGCCCATCTCCCAGGTCGGATGCGCCAGCGCATCAGCCCGGCGCGCCGCTGCCATAGTCGCGGTCGAGGCCGTTCTGAAGGGCCCGCCTGAGGCGGTCAGGGTGATTTTTGAAATCTGATCGCGCTGATCGGACGCAAACACCTGGAAGATCGCATTATGCTCACTATCGACCGGCAGCAAATCCGCCCCGCTCCTGCGTGCCTCTTCCATAAACAAGCCACCGGCACAGACCAGGCATTCCTTGTTTGCAAAAGCGAGTGAGCCGCCCTGGCGCAAGGCCGAGAGGGTCGGCTTCAGCCCCGCCGCCCCGACAATGGCCGCCATCACCCAGTCGGCAGATCGTGCGCCAGCCGCCTCGACAGCGTCCGCGCCAAGACCAATCTCAATCCCGCTGCCGGCAAGCGCCGTCCGCAATAACTCGCCGCCCTGCTCGTCGGCCAGTGCGACAAATTCCGGCCGGAATTTCAGCGCCAGCTCCGCCAGCGCTGCTGCATTCGTATTGGCGGTGAGCGCAACGAGCTCGAAACTGCCAGGCGAAGCGCGCTCGACAAGGTCCAGGGTCGCAGCGCCGACCGAGCCGGTCGCTCCTAGAACGCTTATCCGCCGGGGCATGCTCATGCCGACCATCCAAGGTCGATAAATCGCTGCACGAGAACCGCAGCGATAACTGCCAGCATCAGCGCGTCAACACGGTCCAGCACGCCCCCATGCCCCGGGATGAGCGTTCCGGAATCCTTGACGCCGAAACTCCGTTTGAACAGCGACATGGCCAGATCGCCGCCAATGGAGGCGATGGCGACAATAGCGCCGAAGATCAGCACGGCCTGCGCATTGAGGCCAAAAAGCTGTCCCGCCGCCCAGCCTGCGAGCACACCGGCGGCGAGGCCGGCAAGAAAACCGGACCATGTCTTGTTCGGGCTCGCCTGCGGCACGAGTTTCGGTCCTCCAATCCATGTCCCGACAAGATAGGCGAAACTGTCCGCGGCCCATACGACGGAAAACAGAAGGATGACAGCGGCCAGACCGACATCCGGCACGGCCCGGATCGAGGCGAGCAAGGCGGCGGACAAAGATACGTAAAGCACGCCCAACACTTCAATTGACCAGCCGCGCCGCCAGCGCTCTATGGCCGAGCCGATCGTTCCCAAAGCCCCCCAGAACAGCGCGTCCTGGATATGCGTCTGTCCGGCCAGCAGAACCGCGCCGGAGGCTGTGGCGCAGGCGATTGCATAGGCGATGGGAGGTGCCGAACGATCCGACATCTGAATCCATTCCCACGCCATCGCGGCTGCAAATGCAGCAACCCATGCCGTAAAAACAATACCGCCCAACCATAGAAGCAGAACAGCCAGCGGGCCGAGAATGAGCGCGGAAATCAGCCGGCGCCGGAAAACCGGATCATGCCGCGCCGGCATCCACGCCTCCATATCGACGCTCACGGCGGGCAAATTCGGCCAGCGCATCGCGCAAATGCTGCGGCGAAAAATCAGGCCACAAGACGTCGAGGAAAAGCAGTTCCGCATAAGCGACCTGCCAGAGCAGGAAATTGGAAATGCGCTGCTCGCCGCTCGTTCTCACCAGCAGATCCACATCTGGCAGACCGGACGTGTCCAGTTGCGCCGCGATCGCGGACTCGTCGATGGCACCTGCGGCCAGTTCGCCCGCCTCTACAGCTTCCGCCAGTCCCTGGCAGGCGCGGATCAACTCATCGCGCGCGCCGTAATTAAAGGCGATATTCAAGGCGAAAGTCGAATTTTCCCGCGTCCGGTTCTCGGCCCGCTCGATGATTTCAAGAACCTCATCATCCAGCCCGTCGCGACGCCCGATAATGCGAATGCGGACACCTTTTTTGTGCAGGCTTTCCAGATCGGCCTCGACATAGCGCTTCATCAATTCGAACAAAGCCCCGATTTCAGACGCCGGACGGTTCCAGTTTTCCGTCGAAAAGCTGAAAAGTGTCAGGCAGGTGATGCCCAAATCACCGGCTGCCTCGACGGCTTTGCGCACCGCCTCGACCCCGCGCGAGTGGCCAAAGGAGCGTGGCCGCCCGCGCTGCGTCGCCCAACGGCCATTACCATCCATAATAATGGCAACATGCTGCGGAATCGGTTCGGGCTGGGCTTGCGACATCTCGGCGCTCCGCCGCGATCTCAGGTCAGACCTGCATGATCTCGTCTTGCTTCTTCTTCAGCGTCTCATCAATCGTCTTGATGGCCGCATCGGTCAGCTTCTGCACATCATCCGAGAAGGACTTATGCTCATCTTCCGAGATGACCCCATCTTTCTCGAGCTTCTTCAAGGCTTCCATGCCATCGCGACGAACATTGCGCACCGCCACGCGACCATGCTCGGCATAATTGCCGGCCAGCTTGGCCAGCTCAGCGCGGCGCTCCTCATTGAGCGGCGGAATCGGAATACGCAGCAATTGCCCTTCAACAACCGGATTGAGTCCCAGGCCGGAATTGCGGATCGCCTTGTCCGCAGCAGCAACCATGGTCTTGTCCCAGATCTGCACTGAAATCATCCGCGGTTCGGGTACGGATACCGTGCCGACCTGATTGATCGGTGTCGGAGACCCATAGGCGTCAACCTTGATCGGATCGAGAAGCGAGGCGCTGGCGCGACCGGTACGAAGACCGCCGAATTCCTTTTTCACGGACTCGATGGCGCCATCCATGCGACGTTTCAGATCGTCTTCATCAAAATCGATTTCATCGCTCATCGGGTCTCTCCCCTTTATTTTCTGGCGGCCGGTGCGAATGCCTTAAGCGGCCGGCACGGTTTTTACCTGACCAATCGTCGTGCACACCCCTTCACCGGCGAGGACTTTGGCCAGCCCGCCCTGCTCATGGATATTAAAGACAACAATCGGAATCGCGTTTTCGCGCATCAGTGTGACCGCCGACGCATCCATTACGCGCAAGTCCCGCGTCAGAACATCGAGATAATCGAGCTGTTCATAGCGCTCGGCACTTGGATTTGTTCGCGGATCGTCAGTATAGACGCCGTCGACCTGCGTCCCCTTGAACAGAGCATCACAGCCCATCTCCGCAGCGCGCAGCGCCGCGGCGGTATCGGTGGTGAAGAAAGGGTTGCCCGTGCCGGCAGCGAAGATGACCACGCGGCCCTTTTCCATATGACGGGTCGCCCGGCGACGAATATAGGGTTCGCACACCGTGGTCATCGGAATGGCAGATTGCACGCGTGTCTGAACGCCGATGCTCTCGAGCGAGGTCTGCATCGCCAGGGCATTCATAACCGTGGCCAGCATGCCCATATAGTCGGCCGCGGCGCGGTCCATGCCCTTTGCTGCGCCTGACAGGCCGCGGAAAATGTTTCCGCCCCCGATGACGAGGCATACTTCAACGCCCGCCTCGACCGCCTCAGCGACCTCCCGGGCGATGCGATTGGCGGTTTCGACATCGATGCCATAATTTTGCGAGCCCATCAGGGCCTCGCCGGACACCTTGAGAAGAACCCGCCCGAAACGGGGCGGGTTGCTTGCGCCTGACGGCGTGGATGGATCTGAATCAGTCACGGTCGGGCAGCATATACAAAGCGCCGGCACTTAAGAAGCGCCGGCGCTGTTTTCCAATCATGCTTGGCCTGTCGCAGCAGCGACTTCAGCAGCGAAGTCCTCCTGCTTTTTCTCAACGCCCTCGCCGCGCGCCATGCGGACGAAGCCGGTGATCTCAACCGATGCACCCAATTCCTTGGCCGCATCCTCGAGCACCTGTTCAATCGTCTTGTCCGGGTCCATGACGAAGCTCTGCTTGAGAAGCACGACTTCTTCAAAGAATTTCCGCATCCGGCCTTCGACCATTTTCTCGACAATCTGCTCCGGCTTGCCTGACTGGCGCGCCTGGTCCGCAAAGACTTCGCGTTCCTTGTCGGCAATCGCGCTATCGACGCCATCGACATCAACCGCAACGGCGACAGCGGGCGAACCTGCCGCGACGTGCATTGCGATCTTGCGACCCAGCTCCGCCAGTTTCGCAGCATCGCCTTCGGACTTGAGACCGACAAGCACGCCGAGCGCGCCCATATCGTCAGCCGCAGCATTGTGGACGTAGGACGCCACCACACCCGGCTCGGCGGAAATCGTCTTCGCACGACGCAGCGACATGTTTTCACCGATGGTCGCGATGAGATTGGTCAGCTTGTCCTCGACGGTGACACCTTCGGGCAGGCTGGCCGCCTTGAGCGCAGCGACATCATCACCCGCCGTGAGCGCCAGCGTCGCGATGTCCTTCACCGCTGCCTGGAAGAGCTCATTGCGCGCAACGAAGTCGGTTTCCGAATTGACCTCGACAACGGCACCATGAGCGCCAGAGGTCGCAACCGCGACCAGGCCTTCGGCGGCCACGCGGTCAGCTTTTTTCGCAGCCTTGGACAGGCCTTTTTTGCGCAGCCAGTCAACGGCCGCTTCGAAATCGCCGTCGGTTTCGTTCAGCGCCTTCTTGCAGTCCATCATGCCTACGCCAGTTTTTTCGCGCAGTTCTTTCACGAGTGCAGCAGTGATCGCGGCCATCTTCGTCTCCTGGGTGTGAAGAATTGGAGCTTAAGCTTCGGTGTTTTCAGATTCGGGCGACGCTTCCGTGGCGGTTTCCACAGCTTCGTCGGCCGGAGCGGTTTCGGGTTCAGCGGCAGCTTCGGGAGCGGCCTCTACAGCAACGGCTTCGGCCTCGGCCTCTACCAGCGCTTCAATCGGCGCTTCGGATTCGCCCAGATCGACGCCCATGGCGAGCTGGCTGTCCGCCATGCCATCCAGAACGGCATCCGCGATCAGGTCGCAATAGAGCGAGATTGCGCGCGACGCATCATCATTGCCCGGGATCGGCAGGTCGATCGGATCGGGATCACAATTCGTGTCGACGACAGCAACGACCGGAATACCAAGCTTCTTGGCTTCCTGGATGGCGATGCCTTCCTTGTTCGTATCAATGACGAACATCAGGTCCGGCGTACCGCCCATATCCTTGATACCACCCAGCGAACGCTCGAGCTTGTCGCGCTCACGGGTCAGCATCAGCTGCTCTTTCTTGGTCAGTCCTTCCAGACCACCTTCGCTGTCGAACATAGTCTCCAGCTCGCGAAGCCGTGCGATCGAGTGCGAAATGGTCCGCCAATTGGTCAGCGTACCGCCGAGCCAGCGCTGGTTCATATAGTATTGCGCGCAGCGCTTGGCAGCGACCGCGACAGGATCGGAGGCCTGGCGCTTGGTGCCGACGAAGAGAACACGACCACCCTTGGCTGCCGTCTCACGCACTTTCACCAGGGCCTGGTGCAGCAGCGGAACCGTCTGGGACAGGTCGATAATGTGAATATTGGAACGCTCACCAAAGATGAAATCCTTCATCTTCGGGTTCCAACGGTGGGTCTGGTGTCCAAAGTGACAACCAGCTTCAAGCAGCTGGCGCATGCTGAATTCAGGGAGAGCCATCAATTTATCCTTTTCCGGTTGGCCTCCACGGAGCGGAGCCGCCATTGAAAGCCGAAACTTTCGCCGGACGGCACCGGAGCGGACGAAATCCATCGACCGAAGCCCCGTGTGCGTAATGGCGCGGCTTATATGCCTGTCTGATCAGCTTGGCAAGCCGCGTAGCAGCAGGAGAATACAGCGGCTCAGCAAATCTGCTTGAACGATGATCCGCGGGCATGACGAGACCCGCACTCCGGCGTCCGGGACATGAAGTCAAATAGCGGGCAAGCGGCGCCCTTAATCAGTTGGCGAGGTCCGCCTCGACACTCTCAACACCTTGTACGGCCTTCAAGGCAGCCTGAACCGCCGCATCGGCGCAATGACGGCCGGGCAGGCGCATTTCCACCTGGCTGCCATCGGCGATTGGGAAGAAGAGTTCGACCTGGGCCTGGGCCTGCGCATCCGACCGTGCATTGGCCCGTTCCAGACGTGCTTTAATCCCGTCCAGAGCCGCGGCACTGGCGAGGTGGATGCGCAACTGGCTGGCTGCCATACGGGTATCGAGCGGCTCCAGACGATCGGCGAAAAAGCTGATTTGTTCATCGCGCTCATCGACCCGCGCATTGACCAACACCGCCTGCCCGCTGTCCAAATCATCGCGACTTTCACGCAATAGCTCTGGCGAGACAAAGACTTCAAACTCGCCCGTTGGATCGGAAAGTGTAACCCAGGCAAAGCGTTCGCCGGACTTGTTCGAAACCCGCTCCTGGCGGCGGCGGACCATGCCGGCAAGGCGAAGCGCTGTGGCGCCCTCCGCGACCCGCCCGGCGGCCTCCGCATGCAGGACAACGCCGCGCCCGGCCAATTGCTCGGTGAGATCGTCGAGCGGGTGGCCGGACAGATAAAAACCGATCGCCGACAATTCTTCGTCGAGCCGTTGCTGCGCAGTGAAAGGATCAGGACTGGGCAGGCTGGGCCGCTCCAGGCTGACGGCGCTTTCGCCACCGCCAAACAGGCTGGCCTGGGCACTCTCGCGCTCCTGGGCGGCATGCTGCGCCATGGACAGGAGAAGTTCCGCGGATGCCAGGACTTTTGCCCGGTCCGGCTCGAGACTGTCGAATGCCCCTGCCCGTGCGAGGTTTTCAAATGTCCGGCGATTCACCTGTCGGGGATCGATCCGCTCGGCAAAGTCAAACAAGCCGGTGAACGCCCCATTGGCCTGCCTTTCCTCGACGATATGTTCCATGGCGGAGAAACCGACATTGCGGATCGCTCCAAGCGCAAAACGAACACAGCCTTCTTCGACCGAGAAGTCTGCCTCCGAAGCATTCACATCCGGCGGCCGGACCTCAACGCCCATACGGCGCGTTTCCTGGTGAAAGGCCGCCAGCTTGTCCGTATTCGCCCGGTCCAGCGACATGAGCGCCGCCATTAACTCGACCGGATAATTCGCCTTCAGGAATGCAGTCCTATAAGCGATGACGGCATACGCGGCCGCGTGAGACTTGTTGAAGCCATAGCCGGCAAATTCCGCCACGAGTTCAAAAATGAAGTCGGCCTTGGAGCGATCCACACCGCGTCGTTCGGCGCCATCCAGGAAACGGACTTTCTGCTTATCCATTTCCTCCTTCTTCTTCTTGCCCATGGCGCGGCGCAGAAGATCGGCTTCGCCGAGGGAGTAACCCGACAGGATCTGGGCGATCTGCATCACCTGTTCCTGATAGATGATGACGCCATAGGTCTCCTGCAGCACACCTTCCAGATCCGGATGCAGGCAATCGACCTCGGCACGGCCGAATTTCCGGTCGACATAGACATCGATATTCTTCATCGGTCCGGGGCGATAAAGGGAAATCAGGGCGATGAGATCCTCAATCGCGTCCGGCTTCATCTTTTTCAGCGTGTCGCGCATGCCCGAACTCTCGAGCTGGAACACCCCGATCGCATGGCCGGAGGCAAGCAGCTCATAGGTCGGCCGGTCGTCCAGATCGATATTCTCGATATCGGGCACCGGCTTTCCGCCCGTATCGATATAGTCCAGCGCCCGGGCGATGACGGTCAGCGTCTTCAGACCGAGAAAATCGAATTTGACCAGGCCGGCCGGCTCAACCCATTTCATGTTGAACTGGGTGGCAGGAATATCCGAGCGCGGATCGAGATAGAGCGGGACGAGTTCGGAAAGCTTGCGATCGCCTATGACCACACCCGCCGCATGGGTGGAGGCATTCCGGTAAAAGCCCTCAAGCTTCAGCGCGACTTCCAGCAGGCTGTCGACCGCATCATCATCGCGACGCATCTCGCTCAGACGCGGTTCAATCTCCAAGGCCTGGCCGAGCGTGACCGGATTGGCGGGATTGGCGGGGATCAGCTTGGCGAGCTTGTCGACAAGGCCGAAGGGCAATTGCAGCAC